>NZ_JBQHVO010000102.1:0-8816 GCF_052064465.1 Niallia sp. HCP3S3_B10
ATATATAAATCTAGGTTGACTCAATGACTATTGTAGAAAAGTTTAGGTCACAGTGAAATCCCGAATAATCTTGTTTCACAGGAAAGTTTTACAAGAGTGTTTTGTGGGATTGCCGATGGAATTTGTCAAAGAGAAGTACAGCAGTTATATTGTTGTCTTCTTTCTTTTTATTTTCATTTTGGCAGGAAATTTGATTATTTTGTAGAATATTGAAGTGGTAGATTATATCTTTCCCTCTGTTAGTTGTTCAGTTGTTCTTGTTCTAAAAAGATTTTCTTCTATATTAACCTCGATTGATTTATCTTCCTATTTTAATCTTTCTTGAATTGTTTCTTTCCCGGTTAATTTTCATTCATCGTACTATAAAAATAAATAGTTTGGAGGGAGTTGTATGACTTCAAAAGTTTCAAGTATTGGTTTGAAAGGATTAGAGGGCTACCGTGTGCAGGTGGAGGTGCGTATATCGCAGGACACGGAGTCTATGGTGATTGTTGGGTTGCCTGATGCTTCTGTTAAGGAGTCTCGAGAGAGGGTGCTGGCGTCGATTGCTCATTTTGATTTGGATGTGACGGATAAGAAGGTGGTTGTGAATCTATCTCCGTCTGATCAAAAGAAAAATGGTTCGTTGTTTGATCTGGCTATTGCTATTGCTGCTTTGAAGGAACTGGGGGAGGTGAAGCGTGAGATTCCCATAGATACGGCGTTTATTGGAGCGTTATCCCTTGATGGTTCGGTTGCGAGTGGGGAAGGGATATTACCTGCTGTTATTGCGGCAAAGGGGCTCGGGATTAAAAAAGTGTATTTACCTTATGATTCGGTGCTTCCACTTCATATGCTACAGGATATTGAATGTATAGTTGTGTCTCATATCGAGGAAGTCGTTCAGCATTTGGAAGGTCAAGAAAGCATGCTGTCTCAACCTTCTTTTTCCTCAGAGAATCATCTAACACCAGAGATTGCCACACATCAAAAGGACTTCTGTCATGTGATTGGACATGAGAAAGCAAAAAGAGCATTAGAAATTGCTGCAGCTGGTGAGCATAATTTGCTGATGAATGGTCCTCCTGGTTGTGGAAAGAGCTTGTTAGCTGAATCTTTTCCTTCCATCCTACCTTCATTAACAAATCAAGCACAACTCGAAGTGATGAGTTTGTATCAGCTTGCTCGTGAAAAGCGTATCCATAATCAATTTGTTCCTTTCAGGCATCCACACCATTCTGCTTCTGCTGTCGCCATTATTGGTGGTGGGTCGAACCCGCGACCAGGTGAAATTTCGATGGCTCATCATGGGATTCTTTTTCTCGATGAGATTGCAGAATTCTCCAAAAAAACGCTTGATATGCTCCGTCAACCACTCGAAACAGGTGAAGTAACCATTAGCCGAGCGCATTCTACTGTGACGTATCCAGCTTCTTTTATCCTAATAGGTGCTATGAACCCTTGCCCATGTGGATACCTCGGTTCTCTTCAGCATTATTGCACCTGTTCCCAAAAACAAATTCAAGCCTACCGAAATCGGTTGTCAGGTCCTATCTATGACCGAATGGATATCCTTTTATCCTTACAGTCAGTAAATGTTAATCGGCCCTCCACGACGCAAGAATCCTCTAATGATATTCGTAAAAGAGTGGAAAAAGCGCGCGTGCGCCAGTATGATCGGTATCAACAAGAAGTATCCAATGCGAAGGTTCCGTTTGAAATTTTGGTGGAAACGAGTGCCTTGACAACAGAACAGAAAAAGACGCTCACCCAAATTTCTTCTAAGCAAAACTGGAGCAATCGTGTTCAGATTAAAATTATTAGACTCGCAAGGACCATTTCTGATTTAGCAGGGGAAGAAAGAATAGCTGATCAAGCCATTTGGGAAGCGATGACCTTAAGACGCTGGGAGCAGAATAAACAAATGACGATTGCGAGGGAGAAATAATGCCCTATAAGAAAAGAGTATATATACCAGAGCGATTTTATCATATTGTTTCCCGGGGGAATCGACGTGATCCCTTGTTTCGGAATGCCAGTGATTTTCAAGCCTTTCTTCATATCTTAACGCAACTCTATGAAAAGTACCCTTTTGAAATCGCCTCTTATTGCCTTATGAATAATCATTTCCATTTCCAATTACGTTCTAGGGAAGTACCCATTTCAAAGCTAATGGCACTGATCAATAAACGTTATGCCAATTACTATAACACCAAATACCGTTTAACAGGCCATGTCTTTGAAAAACGGTTTTATGACAAAAGGATTGACGACAAAGAAGGTATGTTAGAAGTTAGCCGTTATATACACCTTAACCCAGTTGAGGCGAGAATGGTTAAGCTGGCAGAATACTATCCTTGGAGTAGCTATCAATATTATAAGAAGAATTCTACAGTGCCTTGTTTTATGAATGTGAATTTTTTACTAGATTATTATGAAGGATCATTGACACAGAAACGGGAAAAGTATTGTAGTCTTCTTGGTCACAGGGACGACCCGAAATATGTCGAAGATTGATAGAAAATTAGAATGAGGAGTGATAAACTGAAATAGTAGTTGGATATTGGGGAGGCATTTTTTCCCTTTCCAATGGCGAACCGATAATAAAATAGAAACTGGACATTACTTTGGGACAAGGGGTCAGGTTCCTTGTCCCAGAAAAATCCTGTTTCACAGTTAGTTCTTGGTCTCAGTGAAGTCCCAAAATCCGAAGATTGATAGAGAATTAGATGGTGTGAATTGATAAACTGAAATAGTAGCTGGATATTGGAGGTGTTTTTTTCGGTTTAGGAAAGGGGGGATAATCATAGAAAGATTTCTTTGTGGAAGGATTACGGCAAGGTGATTTTACCACGCTTGTCATATTTTTTACTAATCTTCTCCAATAAATGTATCACATAGCGCCAATTCGTTTCCCATGGATAGTAAACTCCAACAGATTACGTAAACTCTTGGTCACAGCGACGCCTCGAATAATCTTGTTTCAGAGGGGACTTTGTTGTGATTTCAGTTGGAATTTGTTAAAGAAGAAGTACAGCAATTATGGTGTTTTCTTTTTTTATTTTGGTAGGAAAATTGATTGTTCTGTAGAATATTGGAGTGGTAGATTGTGATGACCTTAAGATGTTGGGCGTAGGATACTTAAATGAAGATTTCGAGTGAGACATAACTCTTGGTCACAGTGACGGCCCGAAATTTGTCGAAGATTGATAGAGAGTTAGATTGTGTGAATGTGATAAACTGAAATAGCAACTGAAGATTGATAGAGAGTTAGATTGTGTGAATGTGATAAACTGAAATAGCAACTGAATATTGTGAGGGTGGTTGGTTGTTGTGCTTCTTTCCGTTTAGGAAAGGAGGTGATAATCATGGAAACATTTCTTGAATTTGTTCGTGAAGTTCTGAAGGGGATTGTGCGTGAGATAAGCGCCTATTTCTTTCGGAAGAACATATTAGAAAACAAGAAAACCACCCTACGCCGTCGCAAGCAAAAGGGTGGTTCTCAACCAAAATAATATTTAATTGACAACCACACCCTGACGGTAGAGGTTGCAGAGAGAAGTGTTCGCGCACTTCTCTTTTTCATTATATACGTTTATTATATAGCTTATAACAATTGCTTTCAACTATGTGTCATGCTAAGATTGAGTCAAGTTTTTGTGGGAGTTTTTTTAGCTCCCTTTTTATAAAATAAAACTTTTAATTTTGTATCCGCTTTCTAAACATTTTCTTTCATAAATTAATTAAATTCAACTCTAGGTCACAGTGACGCCCCGAAATTTGTCGAAGATTGATAGGGAATTAGATTGTGTGAATGATAAACTTAAATAGCGATGATTATTGCAGAGGAAATGAGCCACTTATGCGGAGTTTTGAGCCAGTCATTGCGGAGAAAAGAGCCGCCCTTTGCGGAAATTGAGAGCCATCACTCTAGGTCACAGTGACGCCCGTTTCGTTCGCAATTTGTGTGCTGATTGCATTCATAACTATATCCTTCCTCTCCATTTGACATCCATTATTTCTGAAGTTGATTCTCCATTGATTTTGCCAGTTCATTTGGCTCTACTATTCTACTACATCAGCCAATAAAGTAATGTTTACAGCGACTGAAAATTAATTCCACTCACTTTTGCTGTTTATGTTAAATCTACTAAAATACCATCTGCAATAGCATCTTCTCTTCTCATAGATATGATATTATCTAAAAAATATTTTCTAATTCAATTTTTCAGCCTTTCCATTAAATAAAAAAGCCACCTCTAATTAATTAGAAAGGTAGCTCTATATTTTAATACTATTTTAACTTAGTAACTTGAATTAAAATACCTGCTAAAACAAGTAAAAATCCTATTGTTATTGGTATTAATGAGAATATTACCAAGTTTCCTGCAAAAACAGCCGGGTCACCAGCTTCAGAATACAAAACTCTTGGTCACAGTGACAACCCGAAATATGTCGAAGATTGATAGAAATTCTTGGTCACTGTGACGCCCCGAAATATGTCGAAGATTGATAGAGAATTAGATTGTGTGAATGATAAACTTAAATAGTAGTTGGATATTGGAGGGGGTTGGCGTTTTTCCCTTTCCAAAGGCGAACCGATAATAAATTCTTGCTGCACAGTGAGGCACTGAAAAATCTTGTTTCAGGTTAAAATAAATATATAATAAGTATGGCTTATAAAGAGTAAAGTAATCTTACAGAAGAGAGGTAATAGAAGACAATGGTTGAAATAGAGAATGATTGGCTGAAAGTAACAATCAAAAATGATGGGGCAGAGGTATGTAAAGTACAACATAAGGAAAATGGATTAAACTATATGTGGACTGGAGATAGCGCATACTGGGGACGGGTGTCCCCGGTTTTGTTTCCAATTGTTGGTCGTTTGAAAGGGGATCGGTATATGGTAGAAGGACAGACCTATCATATGTCACAGCATGGTTTTTTACGTGATGTTCGTTTTAGCGTGGCTTCTCAGACTAAGGATAGAGTATCTTTCTTATTTGAATCGGCTGGCAATTTTAAGAACATATACCCGTATGAGTTCAAGGTGCTTATTCATTACATACTACAAAAAAATGTACTAACTGTTACCTGGGAGATAATTAATGATAACGAAGGAGAGATGTATTTCTCTATTGGAGCACATCCTGCTTTTAAGATTCCATTATTGGAGGAAGAGACAATCGAGAATTATTCCTTAAAGTTCTTCCCAGCTAAGAATAAGCATGTTATGGAATACGAACTAAAAGAGTCATTTCTATTGGAAAAAGGCCCTGCGGACGATGTTGAGGCTATTCAGTTATGCCCATCGTTATTCGTAAATGATGCTCTTATTTACAGTAATATCGACCGGATTACACTTACATCTAATATTACAAAATGTGGTGTAGATGAATTCATGGTCACAGTGACGCCTCGAATAATCTTGTTTCACAGGGGTGTTTCACGGGAAGCTTTATGGTATTGCTGATAGATTTTTGGTCACAGTGACGCCCCGAAATTTGTCGAAGATTGATAGAAAATTAGATTATGTGAGTGATAAACTGAAATAGTAGTTTGTATTTGGCAATCAAAAAATGGTTCTTACGAAGGTCTGGTGACCAAGTATTTTGGATATTAGATTCATTCTCGCTGCACAGTGACGCCCACCGAAAAATCTTGATTCACAGGAAGGTTTCACAAGAGTGTTTTGTGGGATTGTACTAGGGTGATTATTGCAGATGAAATGAGCCACTCTATAGTTAATCGATTAGTCTTAAATATAAATTCATGAAGGCTTCTTGTATAATTTGTTGTATGCGTTCAAGCATAACACTAATATATAGGAGGTTGGAGTCTCTGAAGAAGATACGAATAGTGATTTTGATTTTTAGGATAAATCGAGTTTGATATATTTCTTATTGAAAAACTGTCGTCGAATATATATATAGTTATAAATGAAAAGAAGCAAGTAATACACCCTTGTAGATATACTTGCTTCTTTTCATTTAAACATTCTTACAAATTACTGCTTGTAACTCTAGGTCACAGTGACACCCCGAAATTTGTCGAAGATTGATATGGAATTAGATTGAGTGAATGATAAATAGCAATGATAAATTCTTGGTCACTGTGACGCCCCGAAATATGTCGAAGATTGATAGAGAATTAGATTGTGTGAATGATAAACTTAAATAGTAGTTGGATATTGGAGGGGGTTGGCGTTTTTCCCTTTCCAATGGCGAACCGATAATAAATTCTTGCTGCACAGTGAGGCACTGAAAAATCTTGTTTCAGGTTAAAATAAATATATAATAAGTATGGCTTATAAAGAGTAAAGTAATCTTACAGAAGAGAGGTAATAGAAGACAATGGTTGAAATAGAGAATGATTGGCTGAAAGTAACAATCAAAAATGATGGGGCAGAGGTATGTAAAGTACAACATAAGGAAAATGGATTAAACTATATGTGGACTGGAGATAGCGCATACTGGGGACGGGTGTCCCCGGTTTTGTTTCCAATTGTTGGTCGTTTGAAAGGGGATCGGTATATGGTAGAAGGACAGACCTATCATATGTCACAGCATGGTTTTTTACGTGATGTTCGTTTTAGCGTGGCTTCTCAGACTTAAATCTTGGTCACAGTGACACCCCGAAAAATCTTGTTTCACAGGAATGTTTCACGGGAGGCTTAACTCCTGGTCACAGTGACGCCCCGAAGTCTGTCGAAGATTGATAGAGAATTGGATTGTGTGAATGATAAACTGAAATAGTTGATTACGGCCACATGATTTTACCACCCTTGCCATGTTTTTTACCAATGTTCGCCAATGAATTACCACACAATGCCAAATCGCTTACCAACCATAATAAAACCCTACAGATTACTAGCTTAATAAACTGTAGGGCTTTTCTTTTACTGACTGTTGCTAATTGGAATTATTTTTAAAATACTCTCTAATCATTTTTTTGATCCCTCAAATATGTCCTGTTCATTCCACCCCTGTGGAAATGGTTCCTTTCCATAGATATCCATTAACTGCTTTTTTAGATTCTGGGGAAATGGGTACCAGTTTTTGTAACCTACATAGTAAAAGGATTCCTCTCACTTCCATAGTGCTTATTTAGTCATTACTGCCATATTAGAGTGCTCCACCTAGTCCATGGCATTCACGTATGCATGGATATTTCTCCATCTATTAAGATTTGATTTGTGAGTATTCCGAAGAATTCATGGTCAAAGTGCACCGAAATCTAAAAAGTAGACAATATAAATTCGGATTAGTTTAATAAATCTAATTAGGTTAAGCAATAGAGCACTTTCTTAGTAAGGTCAGAAATGTACTCATTGGTGACAATTCCTCACCCCTTTTATCTTCATAATTAGATTGAAAATCCCCTCCCTTTGCTCTTTCAGGTAGGGGATTTTTATGATTATAATGGATTAATTTCTAGACGACATTTTAATTCGTATATTTCTCTATTTAATTTTCCAAGTTCCCAAGATTGTTTAATAAGAAGTGAAAAGTAAGAAATACTAACACCTGACATTTCGAATAGGAATGGGTGAAAAAAATGATGTTTTTCAAATGTTCCACTTATACTTTTTAGAATCATTATGTACTAGTATCAAGTTGAAATCTTATATTACAATAAAGAGAGGGTAACTGTAATGGAAGCAGATGTGTTAAAACAGGTATGCAATTTACTAGACTCGAATAACGAAAACAAAGCAGAAGAGGTAATTAATAGGCAATATCCCTTTCAAAATATCGAACATTTAAATCGCTCCTATACAAAATCAAAAATGCTAGAAATATTTTTGCGTGATGGTTTTATAGATCGTTATAGTGGCTATAAGCTAATTTTCCCTCCGGTGCTTCGACTTTTATCAATCAAATTTCCTGACAGTTTTCCTTTTCACAAGAACTGGAAAATGAGTGAGTGCCATATTGCATATTGGGAGCTGATGCCCACAATCGATCATATTAAGCCAATTGCTCAGGGTGGCACGAATGATGACAGTAATCTAATACTTGGTCACAGTGACAACCCGAAATTTGTCGAAGATTGATAGGGAATTAGATTGTGTGAATGATAAACTTAAATAGCGATGGTTATTGCAGATGAAATGAGCTACTTATGCGGAGTTTTGAGCCAGTCATTGCGGAGAAAAGAGCCGCCCTTTGCGGAAATTGAGAGCCATTATAAATGCTAACTTAAGAGTGTACAGAAATGATTGTTTAAGGATGTACAGTTTTGATGGTTAACTGCATAATATTCTTGAGGTGGAATATTATGCATATGCAAATTAATGTAAATTCAAGTATTGAAATTAATAGTCTTGCAGATTTGCCAAAATTTAAATTATTGATGGAGAGTCTAAAAATGAAAATCAATAAGAGTCAATTAGCTCGTGATATGGGCAATTCTTGGTCACAGTGACGCCCCGAAATATGTCGAGGATTGATAGAGAATTAGATTGTGTGAATGACAAACTTAAATAGTAGTTGGATATTGGAGGGGGGTGGCGTTTTTCCCTTTCCAATGGCGAACCGATAATAAATTCTTGCTGCACAGTGAGGCACTGAAAAATCTTGTTTCACAGGAAGTTCTACGAGAGAATTTGTGTGAAATTGCTAAAGGAGAAGTACAGCAGTAGTGCTATATTTGAATAGTTAAATATAATCCTTTTTTCTCTGTAGAGAATAGTTAGTTCGACAGGAATTTTTCTCTCTTGTATTGAAATAGTAAGTAAAAAATAAATTCTTGGTCACAGTGACGCCCCGAAATATGTCGAAGATTGATAGAGAATTAGATTGTGTGAATGATAAACTTAAATAGTAGTTGGATAT
>NZ_JBQHVO010000103.1:0-8729 GCF_052064465.1 Niallia sp. HCP3S3_B10
AATCATCAGGCCAGCAAGCGTAGCGCGGTAGCCTTGACTGAACACAACACTAAAGTAACTAAATGCGACAACTATGTTGACAAACACCGTTAACAACGTAAAGTAACTTGCCTATTTCAATTAGATACTCATCCTTATTTAATATTTTGTATTTCAACAATAATCAACTCCAAAATAAAATAATTTAAAAATTGGAATTTTTCCACTTGATTTTGAAAATAGAGTAAAAAAAAATAGTGGAACCACTTTGTTGCAAATTTATTTTTCCGCATCTTTTTTCTTTAATGCTTTTTTGTCTCCATTTATTTTTTTTCCTTTTTGCATAACTTTGCATTGAGTAACCTCAGGTTTAAGTTTTTTTACCTCTGGGTTTAAATTAATTTTCATATGTATCCCTCACAATCTCATTTTTCTTTATATTAAATTTATTTTTCAAAAATAAAATAGTAGAAAAGACGATAATTAGGCAGGAAATTGATAGATAAGTAAACTTCAATCCAAAGTTATCAGCAATTAATCCTGTTAAAGGTGATATTAAAGCAACGAATAAACTAATGAGTAAACTTGCACATGATAAGATTGTCGCTCTGTTTTCCGATGGAATATTATCATTTAATTTGGTGTAAAAATACGGACTTGCTATTCCTCGCACCACACTTAAAGCTACTAATATAATTAGCCCCCAAAAGTTATCAAGGATATAGAGCATAAAAGTTAGTATACTAAACCCAAGAATCAAAACCAGATTAGTATAATCTTTAAGCTTTAATGAAATTTGTTTACTCCTTTTCGAGAAAAACCCTGCAGTGATATTCAATATAAAAAATATAAAACCAAATTCAGTACTACTTATTTGTATTTCATACATAAATGGCTGATCATAAGCTTTAACTATCTGTATAACTGACATAATTAATACCAATGATAATGTGGCATTCAATACTTTATTTGTTTTGAAAATAATAAGTGTACTTGTTTTAATTATTTCAAAATGCCCTTTTTTTCTATTATTTTGGGAATATCTCACTTCGTCCTCTAAATTTATTGAAATAATCAATGCACACAGAAAAGTCCCAATAGTCATAATAAAAGGTAAATAAATATTTACCCCATATAGGATGCCAGAAATAATCGCAGCAAAACCCATATAATAAAATGTATAGCCTCGAATTCTCCCGTCAATTTCTTGAAACTCATTTTCATGTTTATACTTTTTCATCATGTCATATAAATATGCTGAATCCGTTCCAGATAAAAACACTACTCCTAATGCCATTAGTACTGACCCCACATAAAATGAACCAAAGATATAAAAGACAATACTAATAAGTCTTAACAATACACTTATAATTAATGACACTTTTCTAGAGTATTTATCACTAATAATTCCTGCTGGAATTTCCATAAGTATAACGGTTATACCAGAGACAGTTCCTATTAGCATTAGTTGTGTTATAGATAAACCGTGATTAAAAACAAAAAGAGCAAAAATCGCATCGATGAATAAAACAGAAGTAAGCACACTATATGTTCCAAATAATAACAAGGTTTTTTTATATGAGTTCATGAACAGTTTCCTCACCTATTATTTTTTTGTAAAATTACCGCCACAATTGTGGCGGTAAAATAAAATTGTAGCCGAAAAAAATTAACAAATATCAGTTCCTGGGTAATATAGTTCTAATTTTAATTCTTCATCTTCATTAGCCAATTCATTTTGTGTTTTAATTTCGGATAAAATGTCTTCAAGAGTATATTTTTCCTCACTCATATTCTCACCCCCATTCTTATTATTAATAGTTTTTTATTTGATAACCATTTGCATGGATACCATCAAAGTAAGCGGAATATATTAATTTATTCTTCAATACTATAATACAACTTTTTCCACATATGTCTGTTTGGTATTTGTTACAATATATTGAAATTTCTATGTAATCACATAATTGCATAAAAAAGAGACAATGACGATACCTTAAATCAGCTTCACGATAAAGGAAAATTAAAATAGAATACAAAGGTACTGTCGTTTAGATCAAAAATATACACAAAAAGGATAACCCTCTTGAGGTGATGGAAAGCAAGGGATTTGAAGGATTCATCAATATAAGAGTGATTGACGAAACGTTGAACGAGGGTGAGTTTTACTTTTTAAAAGAAGGTTCAACCGATCCGATGGGAAATCTGGTCAAACCAATCCCTATAATTGGGTGTATCGAAGTGTGCCAAGCCAAGGTCCAACCATGACTCTCTTTCAAAGCTCAGTATCACGTGCTCGATCTGTCCTTGAAAGTTTCATTAAAGGATATTCCGGAATGATTGTTTGTGATGGTTATTCTGCTATGATAAGTTGGAAGGCGTTACCTTCGCAAATTGTTGGGCGCATTATCCGAGAAGAATTACTGTATGTCTTAACATAAAACATTTCTTCTCTTTTTTCTTAGATAATCTTTTGATGTTTTTGACAAAAGTTTCAGTCTTCAGTTCAGAAAATCGGGAATTCTGATGCTTTATTCGTCATAAGACACCTCCGGGAAAACCTGCAGTGTGTAATCTTCAAACAGTTCCATAGCTTCAGGATAGAATTCGCTGCTGAATTTCAGATAACTCTCCGTTTCTTTAAGGCTGTCATGTCCCAGATATATAGATAAATAGGGAACCGATGCGTCAATCGAACGCCCTGACTTTTCAGCTTCTGCAAAGTATTTAAAGGCAAACACATGCATCAGGCAGTGAAGGCATGGTCCACGTTCCCGTTTTCCCATACCTTTCAATGATATGCCGGCATATTTCAGTATGGTATTGAGTTTATTACGAGCAGCTTTTACAGAAAGTGGTACTTCCTGTATTGCGCTGGGGAACAGTAATGCTTCGGCTTTTCCTATCAACCCCATTACTAAACAGTATCTAATCAAGATTGATGTCAAAGTCTCATGCATAGGTACTAGCCGTTGCTTGTCTCCTTTTGTCTGTTTTAGAATGAGGATTCCACCATCGAGATCCATATCCTTCATCTTCAAAGCTAGAGTTTCCCCTACGCGCAAACAGCAGCCATACATGATTCGGAGCATCATTGGAAACTCAAGCTGGATGTAGGGATTCGGTTGGCTCTTTGTAAGGGTAATATTATCGGATAATGCAAAAATCCTTTTAAGTTCCTCATCAGAAAAAAACTGGCTTTTTTCTGTCAGTGAAGCTGGAGCAAAAGCTAACGCCATTTGTTTAAGCATCACAAGCCATGAAATCTTAGATCAATACTTGCCCTGGTCAAAAATGATTCAGGCAGAATGTAGTAATTAAAATAAGTAAGTATCCGCCGGTAGAACCGGCGGTTTTAATTTCGCCCTATAAGGGCACTTTACCAACGAAGCCCCTAAAGTGACCGCCAACCGTTTACTCTCCCTACTTTTCTTTAAATGGATCGACGTATTCTCATTTGCTCATATTATCTCGCAAACGGTCTTCTGCTTCTTGCTCTCGAATAATATACTTTGCAATTGTTTTTTCGTTTAGTCCCACCGTACTTACGTAATATCCTTTCGCCCAATACGTTCGGTTTCCATGATTATATTTTAAATTTGCGTGTCTATCATGGATCATCAAGGAACTTTTACCTTTTAAATATCCCATGAAATACGAAACAGACATTTTCGGTGGTATTTTTACCAGCATGTGAATATGATCTGGCATTGCATGTGCTTCCATTATTTCTACATCTTTCATTTCACATAGTTTTCTCAAAATAGCACCTATATCTTTTCTTCATTTCCCATACACTACTTTCCTTCTGTATTTGGGAATAAATACGATATGATACTTACAATTCCATCTTGTATGTGATAAACTATTGTCGCTCGACATGAGCAGGACTCCTTTCGTTATTTGAAGTTGGTTTGACGGCCATCTTCTATTATAACGATTGGAGTTTTTTTCTGATACAACTCTACAAGTTTCATTTGCACACAGGCATATCCTGTGGTTTAAAAAGATTAATAAAAGCCATATATTCGATTTAAAAAATCGTGGTATATGGCTTTTGTGATGTAGACCGAAAAGGTGTTCTTTTTTATAGTTCAGGCTTACGCTATTCAATTTAAATACTCTGCTTTGTTTTATTTCATTTTGTCCATTGCTATTCGAATTGGAGATTTATAAGGCGGATACCTCTTAGATTTACTTATTGGACAATTTACTTGTTCACTGATGTCTTTTATGAGATTCTTCATGTAATTAATTCGTCCATTAGGAAAATAGAAAACTATTTCTTCATTTGAATTTTGCGGGATTTTTGCAAGGTACATAGGAATAGTATCATCAGGATGGAGTTGTTTAAATTTTTCTGGGTTTTGTACGACCTCTAACCATTTTATATAACGCTCAATTAATAAATGTGTAACGATTTTATTTAAAATATAATTTATTCTGCTAACATTATAATTTAAGAAATCAAGCTCTTCCTCTCTACTGATAGGATTTAATACTTCTTCTAGGTGTGTCATAAATGATCCACGAATAAATGAACTAAACCGTTCTCTTATGCATTCAAAATCATATGTTTCTCGAATTTTTGTTTGATTTTCTATTTTCCAAAATGAATCTATTCCTTCACACTCCATTTTCCACCAAGTAAATGATAATGCATGGGGACAAACATCACCATTTTGTTGGGCTTTATTGAAAATCTCAACGCATTTCTTGTGGTCCTTGATAATATTACGTAATATATATCTACTTACTGCTTTATAAATAATCCTAGTTTGTTTGTAGACTTCAAAGAAGAAACTATCAATTTTATGTTTTTCGTTGAATCTAAAGCGTGAAAATTGACGTGGAAAAGCAGTTAAATAATTTTCCTTTAACAACCTATAATCATTTTTAATTTTCAAGATTCCCTTATTAGAAGAAATTTTAATAATTTTCTCACTCAGAGCAGGGTTATCATTAAAAGCTCTAATCAATAATTGGGGCATCATTGTCAAGTAATCAGTATCATTAATAACAAAGTATTTGTTGTAATTATCAAAGGGGTAAATTAAATGATATTGATGAACTTTTTCACGAGGTAAATTTAACCATGAATTTATGATTTGGTTTTGAATTCTAGGTTGTTTTTTCCATGATAAAAATATTGACCGTATATTTTCTGAATCAAGAAAATCGTAACCACAGGTGCAACGAAAAGCCTCTTTGTTGCCTTTATTAATAAGATATTCTGGCATTAATTTATCACATTTTACGCACCTAACAATTAACTCTTGTTCTGGATGAAAAGCACAGTGATCAAAAATTTTCAGTTGGTGTAGAATACTATGATATCCTTTACTTAAACAAATAGGGCAATATGACAAGTTAGAGTGAAAATAATTAATTTCAAACTTAATATTGGGAATTATATGGATTAGTTTATCTGCTAAATTGTCATGGTACTCTTTTAGATCTATTCCAATAATCTTTTGACTCAATTCCGAATCAATGCTGAAAAAATAAACTAGATTACGGTGGCGGCTGCCAGCATTTGAAATGTTTTTTAATTGCCTAACATTTTTATTGCCGATTAAGGCTAAAATAGTATTTCCGTCAATAGCATTTGCCCACATAAATTTTTCTAATATTCCCCAAGATGATTCGTAGTCTTGAATCCATTCGGTAGACCAAGTAAATTGAAAGGTCATAACTTTCAACCACCTTTATCTAAGTAATGTATATTATATTAACTTATTTGATACAATTCTGATTGGATGTACCCAGAATTATTAATTGCTTCTTCCCAATGAGTTTTTTTATAGCCGGTAAATCTAAACCATTATTTCCAAATCGTTTTAAAGCATATTCTACAGTTAATGTAACATATTGCATTGGAATTTCTACTTTCTGAGGTAATCCGAATTCTCTTCTTAAATTTACAAAAACCTGAAATTATTCTTCGGCTGAATGATGCAACCTATATCCTCTTGTAAAAGATTCAGAAAAAAAGTATTTAGTGAATGACCAGTTACTATTTGTAGGGTATTCACAATAATCGTCATATCCTGTTAAACAAATCCTTAAATTATTTAAATTTTCAATTCCCTTAAATTGATATTCATGGCTCATAAAGCGACCCACTATTTGAAATTTATCTCCACTGATAAACGCAGATCGTTGATGAACCAATTCTTTTTGTCCTACTAGAATAGTAGTTAAAGTTATGCCATAATGATCCAAATCATTATATAGATCCATTAACCAATCATAATGAATTTCTACAAGTCTTTGTGCATCATCTATAAAAAAAACAATCTTATTATTACCTGAGAAGTCAGCACGTTCTACTAGAAATCTTAATAGCCTTGTTCTCTTCATATTGGATTTTCCACTTATGATAATTGAATGTCCCACAGCATTTAATAAATCTTCAAAAAAGAAATTTTCATTGGGATTTTTGTATTTACGACAACGAATATGAAAAATTGGTGTATTTTCACCAAAGTCTTGTGGCAAACAATTAATTAAATATGAAATAGCTCTTGTTTTTCCTAATCTGGGACGACCATATATGATCGCACCCGGAGTTCTGTTTTCGACCCATTGAATGACAGTTTGATACATTCTATCGATCTCATTTGTTGAAATCAAATATTTACCCGTCTCAATGGGATGAGTTCCTTTTGGAATATAAGGTCTAATTAATATTTTATTAGATTGATTGGATTCCACTGTTTCTGACATTTTTAGGACCTCCAATTAAAAAATTATCGTTCTTTTTAAGATTCGCTTATCAGTTTGTTTATCCCCTGCTTCAGGTTCCTTATGCTTCCTAACATTAGATAGATCGGAAAGGTTTTCAAAATTTCCGTTAATAATGGTCCCTTTGTCTTCATTATACTTTGCTATTTGGTATCGTTCTTCTTTACTCTTTTGTTCTTTTTTTAGGGAAGCTAATTTGTTTCTGTTTGTTTTATTTTTTCGTGCTTCTTTTTCTAAGTAGTCTTGGTAAACTTGAATTGGATCATCATATTGAGTGAAATGTATTAACTTATTATTTTTTAGTTTATTTATAGCTTTTCTAGTTCTAAGGTCATGAGGGGTTATTCCCCATTTTCCAGTAGCACTTAAATTACCTAATTCACTACCATCATCTAGAAATGCTTTTACAATCCTTAAATCATCCGTGTTGACTAGCAGTTTAAGTGTTTTATTAACTAAATGTGGCGAACGGTTTAATACATCGTTCGTATATCTTACCCCTTCATAATTAACAAATGGTCTTCTTCCATTCTTTTCACTACCATTAACTCTTCTTGTAACTGTTAATGAAAAAAAGGCTATTTCATTACGTTTTTCTTCAGGTAACTGAAGTATTGTCATTCCTCTCGCTACTCTTTGTTCAAAAACTTCTAATGGGCTAAGATTACTATTTCCTTCATGTGGACTATCATTGTATTCAGCAATTAATACATCCGTAAGTTCTTCAAGGTGTTGTGCAGTAATTCTATATTTAATAGCATTTTCTTCTGAATTATTCCTTTTTGGGTCTTTTGGGTTACTTCCAGTTGTAGAAGGTAACCTATGAAACCCATTTTGCTCTAATGTCCGAAAAAAACGTTCGATAATAGGCCTTCTAACCGGAATTGCTACAGGTCCCAAATTAATAGAACAACCAATTAAGTCAACAAGTTTTTCTTTTACATTCTTTGCAATATTAGCTTTTGCATTGTCGTAGCAAAACTCGTCCCATAAACCAAAACTAGCTTCTGGAATTAAATTTGAAGGAAAGTTTGCTCTTTCCGAATAGTTTAATCCTTCAATAGTAAGCGATTTCCTTTTCCACGGAAAAATAGCATTCCTAATACACATTAGAACATCATGTGCAGAATATTCTTTATTTAGACAGAGATGATATCCTAGTATTGCTCTCGTAGCTACATCAACAATGGAAAGAATCCATATCCGATTCATTACTTCGATAATCTCATCACCCTCTGGGGTATTAAAAATTATTGCTATTGAAGTATCTATTCTATGACCGTCAAATTCCACTCGTTCTAGCGGTCTGATAATCATCGGATTGTTTTTGTTACCGATGCCGGTGTTTTTGGCAACCATAGCTGCTTGTTCACCATTCCTATTTGCTACTTCAACAAAATACGTTTTAGACAATGATTTTACATACCGTTCAAGGGACTTTATTGCCAATGAACTCGTGTTAAAAGGATATTCATTCATTTTAATCCCCAAAACTTTACATTCATTAATAAACTTCTTGTGTAAATTTCTTATGTTAATGAGATTGAGTCAAGTTTTTGTGGGAGTTTTTTTAGCTCCCTTTTTATAAAGTAAAACTTCTAATTTTGTATCCGCTTTCTAAATGTATTCTTTCATCAAAATTTCTTTTTTTCTTTTTTAAAAACCTTTTAATCCCTGTAAGGCAAAGTGAATGGGTTTTCCAATCGCCTGATTTAAGTATGGTATGTTCTGACGCACGGTTTCTGTTACTAATTTTGTGGGTATTTCTCTTTTCGGTCGATGCTCTTTCTTTGATTTTTCCGTGGTCTTTTCCCATTTCCCATATATCGTTTGGATGGATAGGTCATCCTTCAATCCAATCCACAAGCGTGCCATGCTCATGACCCCTTTTTTGCTCCATGCTCTTCCATTCTTTAATCGTTTGGCTAATTGATTCATCATCGCCTCTGCACTTCCCATTGGACGATACGCTGTCGTGTCCACACCTTTTTCCTGTAACCAAC
>NZ_JBQHVO010000104.1:0-7855 GCF_052064465.1 Niallia sp. HCP3S3_B10
CAACACTTCGAACAAATCTATTTGAATACGAAGGTGATCATCTACCTTGAGAAGTTGAAAAGTCATTTACACAAAAATATTGACAGTACCACAAAAAGTTCTCAACTGATTTGAAGTTAAATGTAAAATAACTAAATATTTAGTATTATTTCATCTAAGATTAATTAAAATAGACAAAAAATTGGAAAACCTCTGTTCTTAAATTTGACAGAGGTTTTTATATTTTTTCCAATCAATATAAGGAAATTAACAATTATCAGCCAGCACTTGATGTTACCTAAAAATACTTGAAAAAATCACAAATTGGTAGTCACCCAATATAATTTAAGCTTAGGATTTTCCCTCCCAATTTGATAAATATCTGTATAAGCTGGACTTACTAATTCCAGTTGTATTTTGAATTTCTATTAATGAAAACTGCTTACTAATATACATATCAATTGCTTTTTGAATATTACGTAAAGACTTTTTGGGTCTACCTGTATTTTTCCCCTGGTTTTTAGCTGTTTTTATTCCTATTTTAGTGTTTTCACTTATAATATCGCCCTGAAGGTTTATTAGATGTTGTACATATTCATTAAACTTTTCTTCCATTACATTACTCGTATCAATATTCTCTTTAATAAACAAAATATAAGCATCTTTTTCCCTAATAATATTTAATATCTCCTTTAATTTTTTTAATGAATCAGCAATTGTATAAAATTTTTCAACCACAATCTTATCGTGTTTATTTAAGTTTAATAACATCTTTTTAAGTGTAGTTTTATTCTTGTGAGAACTAAGTTCTTCAGTATAGATTACGTTACAATGATAGGTAGTAAGACTTTCTAACTGATCTATACAATTAGGGTCATCTTCAACAGGCCTCATATAACCAATTAACATGTATTAGCCTCCTTAGTTTTTAAGCGTTTAAATAAACCATATCATAAAAATTATTTGAAAAAAAGAACCAAAATGGTTCCATTTTGGTTCTTTTGGTGTTAGACTGTTCAAAGTAAGTTAAAAAAGCTGATTATATATTTATTATATAAAATATTATAACGGAGGTATTTTTTAGTGATTGAAAAAATGAAGAGAGATTGGTTTTCAAATATTCCCGCAGATATTCTATCTGGAATAGTAGTTGCCTTGGCACTGATTCCAGAAGCAATAGCGTTTTCCATTATTGCGGGTGTTGATCCAATGGTTGGCCTGTATGCCTCTTTTTGTATGGCTGTAACCATTTCTTTTGTTGGCGGAAGACCAGCTATGATTTCGGCTGCGACTGGAGCTATGGCATTACTAATGGTGCCATTAGTAAAAGACTACGGTATAAACTACTTATTAGCAGCCACTATATTAACAGGTATTATCCAAGTTGTTTTTGGAGTTTTAAAAATAGCAAAGCTAATGAAGTTTATTCCGAGGGCAGTTATGGTTGGCTTTGTTAATTCTTTAGCTATTTTAATATTTATGGCACAAGTCCCTCATTTTATAGGTATCTCCAATATGACTTATATCTTTGTAGCCATTACATTATTGATTGTCTATATCTTACCAAGATTTATAAAGACGGTTCCAGCACCATTAATTGCAATTGTTTTATTAACAAGTTTAGCAATTTTCTCTGACTTTGATTTAAGAACAGTTGGAGATTTAGGTAATATCACTCAATCGTTACCATCTTTCTTTATTCCTGATGTACCACTTAATTTTGAAACATTAAAGATTATTTTTCCATATTCCATTGCATTAGCTATTGTAGGTTTATTAGAATCTCTTTTAACTGCTTCCATTGTGGACGACATGACTGGAACAGGTAGTAATAAAAATAGGGAAGCTAGAGGGCAAGGAATTGCCAATGTTATTACAGGTTTTTTTGGTGGTATGGCAAGTTGTGCGATGATAGGACAATCCGTTATAAACGTAAAGTCAGGTGGTAGAGGTAGGTTATCTACACTTGTTGCTGGACTATTTCTTATGTTTCTAATTTTGGTATTAGGGAATATAGTAGTCCAAATTCCAATGGCAGTCCTGGTAGGTATAATGATCATGGTTTCTATTGGTACATTTGACTGGTCATCTTTTACTTACCTAAAAAACGCTCCAAAAACAGATGCAGCAGTTATGTTAGTCACTGTTATCATCGTAGTAGCAACACATGATTTATCTATCGGTGTTATAGCAGGAGTTATATTAAGCGCCATCTTTTTTGTGGCTAAAATATCTAAAATTAAGTTGGTTAGGAATGTGAATAACCAGAATATTACTTTCGAGGTAGAAGGGCAGTTATTTTTCGCTTCCGTGGAAGAGTTCGTGGAGCAATTTGATTTTTCTGTGGAGAATAAGAATATTATTATTGATTTCACCAATGCGCACATATGGGATGATTCAGCTGTTGGTGCGATCGATAAAGTAGTGATTAAATATCGAGAAAATCATAACAACGTGACTATTAAAAACTTAAATGCAGCAAGTAAAAAAATCGTGGATAAGTTGGCAGTATTTAACGATCCAAATGCAAAATTATCTGCACACTAAAAAGGGGAGTGAAGTGTATAATGTATAAAAAAATACTATTAGCCATTGATGGATCAGAACATTCTAAAAGAGCAACAGAGGAAGCAATGAAAATTGCTTCTTTAAGTGAAGAAAGTACAATAAAATTAGTTTATGTTGTGGATTTTTCCAAATCAAAAGATGAGGTTTTACACGCTCATAATAAGGAGGAATTGGAGTTATCTCGCAAGAAAAAATTATTGCCTTTTGAAGAGTTATTAAATGCCAATAATATTGATTTTAGTTTTGAATTATTACACGGAGACCCTGGACCAGCTATAGTAGAACATGCTAATAAAAAAAAGTTTGATATGGTTGTAATCGGAAGCAGAGGACTTAACACTCTACAAGAAATGGTACTAGGCAGCGTCAGCCATAAGGTGGTTAAAAGAGCCAATTGCCCAGTATTGATAGTAAAATAATTGTATTATAAAACCCACTTTAAAAAAAGTGGGTTTTATTTTTGAGGAAAATGGAAATGAATGAGTTTAATTGAAAATAAAATAAAAATAACATAAATTAAGTTCCCGTTTTATATAAAAAGTTATATTATATATGTAAGCGCTTGCTTAGTTGGGAGGAATGAAAATGTATAGAAATATCTTATTAGCAACCGATGGTTCCGTACACTCAAAAAGAGCTGCATTAAACGCAATTTATATTGCTAACTGTTGCTCAGAATCTAAAGTAGAAATCGTTATGGTAAGTGATCCTTCAAAGGCAAAGACTGAGACCCTTCATAATTGGAATAGCTCTGAATTTGTTGATAAAAATAGAGGGAAAATTTCAGAAGTGGAAAAGTTAGTGAAAGAATCGGGGCTCAATTATGAAGTTGTTATATTAAAGGGAGAACCAGGTCAAGTTTTAGTAGACTACATTAATAACAAGGGTACAGATCTTGCAATAATGGGAAGCAGAGGATTAAACGTCCTACAGGAATTTGTTTTAGGTAGTGTAAGTCATAAAGTAACTAAAAGAGCTAACTGTCCAGTATTAATTGTAAAATAAACTTGCTAATTAGAAAGAAGGTTAAAACCTCCTCTAATTAGCTCTTTTTGCTATTGTTACTTTCTGAGGTTTTTTTGCAAGGATTGCTCCAAATATTCCAAGAATCGGAAATAACAGTAAAAATAATAAGCTTTCTATATAACTGTGAAAATAATCATATCCTATTCCTAGTGGCAATGGACCAATTGCAGAACCTACAACCATAACCATCATAGCAATCCCGTTTATACTCCCTAGGTATTTTCTTCCGAAATAATCAGACCATATAATATTGAGTGTAATTCTTTCTATTCCATTGCTTGCTCCCCATAATATTCCAAAAATAATTCCAATCCAAATGCTTTTTACATTTATTAACAGAATGAGGAATGTAATCTCTGTTAAGAATATCCCCATCAAAAGGATTTTTGTTTGTATTTTTTCTAGTATAAAACCTGACAAAAATGAAATTGGGAATCCAACTAATGCCATCAGGCTTAAAACACTAGCTGCTAACTGCGGGGACAGGTGCTGTTCTTGAAATATGGATAAGAGATGGAATGTAATAGCTGTATTTACAAGTGCAGGGATTCCCACGCAAACTAAAATTGCCCAAAAAGCTTTAGTTTGCATAGCTTCTTTTAAGGTCCAATCCATCACTAAATAAGAATGGGATATTTTATTATGAGATTTATTCTTGAATTTTTCTGTAATACCATCTGGCAAGGCTCCAATATCCTCAGGCCTATTTCTCACTCCTATTATAGCAAGGGGTGTGAAAATAATTAGTAATGCGACTCCCCATATTTGCCAGGTTGTTTGCCAGTCCCACTTATCAATTAACCACGTATTTGCAATAGGAAAAAAAGCAGCACTTGAAAAGCTTCCTATAGCCATAAAACTCATTGCTCTTCCTCGTTTTTTTATAAACCATTGTGGCACTATGGTATTAGGAATTAACGTCATACTTCCTTGACCCAAGAACCTAATCAAGAAAAAACCAATTCCTAACATCCAAATATTGGTAACAAAACTATTGAAAAAACAAGCTAATGAAAACAAGACACTTACTATTCCGAGCATTCTACGATAACCAAAGCGATCCATAAACTTTCCCATAAACATTATCAGAAATCCAGAGCATAAAGTAGCGATGGAATATAGACTGGATATTTCGGTTCTATTCCACCCAAAACTTTTTATGTATTCCTCAATGAATGTCGAATTTGAATAGGTTTGACCAGGCCCTGAAAAAAATGTACCTAAACCTGCTATAAAAACAATAAACCAACCGTAAAATATAGAAGTATTCCTCTTCCTTTTATTCATAGTATTAACTACACTCCTTTTGATTAAAAAGATGAGAAGATGGCTATCTAAAATAATTCTTGTATTAAGGAGCCAACCTCTAAAGTGATGAATTATAGTGGAGAATAGCTACACTAAGTAATGATTTAGTTTCACTAGTAATTAATTGGAGATTTGTAAAACACTGATGAAGTATTATTTTTCTAGATATCGATACAGAGTAGTTTTACTGATTCCGGTATGTTCCTTTATTTGGGCAAGACTGAATTTTCCACTTTTGTACATTGACATGGCAAGTTTAACATTTTTATCTGGCTTTTTTGGTCTTCCAGGTGCTTTTCCATTTTTTTTTGCTTCAAATAATCCTTCTTTGGTTTTTTCACTAATCAAGTCTGTTTGGAATTCAACTAAATGATTTAGTATCCCAGTAAATTCATAGTGTTTTGTTATGCTAGTATCGACATTTTCATGTAACGACTGCAAAAATGCGTTCTTTTTCTGAACTTTCTCCATTATTTCCAGAAGATGACGGGTGGAATCAGCAAGTGCGAAAAATTTAGTAATAACAATTTTGTCCTCACTTGAAAGAGAGTTTATTAATTCTATTAATTTTATTCTTTTTTTGGCTGAGGAATGGTCTTCTAAAATGATAGATGTGCAATTTATTGCTTCTAATTGAGTTATTTGTTTTTTGCAAGTAAGATCTTCTTGTGTTGGTCTAGCGTAGCCATATAACATATTTATCCTCCTGATGGTGTTGTGACCAAACTATAATAACATATTTTTTTATTGTACTTCCTATGATTTTCCTCTTATTAGAGATAATGTTTTTATTAAGTTTAATTGGACACAAGGTAAATCAATCAACTATGATAGATAATAATTTTTTCATATTTTTATTTATCAGGAGGATAATTGGCTTAGCTTAACAGTGCATCTCTAATTATTACTTTATATAAAAAGGTTTCTTAAAGTAGTTGAAAAAAGAAACCCTTTGTTAGTTTCTGTGACAATTTTTATAAAAGAAAATATTGTATTCTTACACTTCTATAATAATGGGTAGTAACATTGGTCGACGTCCAGTTTCAGCATATAAGAATGGACTAAGAACTTCCACAATCTCTTGTTTAATTTTCCCCCAATTTAATATATCTTGTTTGAGTAGTGTGGATACACATTCATTTACCACTTTTTCTATTGTTCTCATAAGTTCTTCAGACCCACGCATATAAACGAATCCTCTTGTAACTATTGCAGGTGGAGATACTAACTGCTTTTTTTTACTATCCATACTTAGACTTATGATGATAATTCCTTCTTCGGATAAAATTTTGCGATCACGTAATACAATATTTCCTATATCACCTATACCGCTTCCATCAACATAGACACCTTGGGAAGGTATTGTTTTACTGTTAATTCGTGCTTCATCTTCAGAGATTTCTAGTACTTGACCATTATCCATAACAAAGCAATTTTCTAGTGAAACACCCCAATCAACAGCTAATTCTACGTGTTTTTTTAACATTCGGTATTCTCCATGAATGGGCATGAAGTATTTGGGCTTTATTAGTGATATCATTAATTTTTGTTCTTCTTGGGTACCATGACCAGATGTATGAATATCACTAATTTTATGGTGTATAACATTTGCACCTACTCGGAATAATTGATTAATTGTCCGATTAACACTTATAATATTCCCAGGAATAGGAGAGGAAGAAAAAACAACTGTGTCACCTTTGACAATATGAATTTGTCGATGATTACCATTTGCTATTCTCGACAATGCAGCCATAGGTTCTCCTTGACTTCCTGTACATATAATAGTTACTTCATGAGTTGGAAGATAATTAATTTGACTGATTTCAACAAATATATCTTCAGGAGCCTGTATATAACCTAGGTTTTTTCCTATCTGAATTGTTTTTTCCATACTTCTTCCAACGATAGCGATTTTCCGCTTATAACGAATAGAAGCTTCAACTACTTGTTGTATTCTATGAATGTTTGATGCAAATGTCGCAAATAAAATACGAGATTGTGTTGCTTCGAATATCTCTTTAATCGATTCTCCAACTTTTTTTTCAGACATTGAAAAACCGGGTACTTCACTATTTGTACTATCAGATAATAAACATAAAACTCCTTCTCGACCAATTTCTGCTATTTTGTGAAGGTTGGCTTCTATCCCCATTGGTGTAAAATCAAATTTAAAATCACCTGTATGCACAATATTTCCATCAGGTGTGGTGATTACTACGCCGAAAGAATCTGGAATGCTATGTGTTGTTCGGAAAAATCTTACTTTTATATTGTCAAATTGAACATCAATATCATCTGAAATATGTATCATTTCTACATAACCTGTTTTATGTTCCTCTAACTTACTCTGAATTAATGCTGTTGCTAGAGCCCCTGCATAAATAGGTACTTTTATACGCTTAAATAAAAAAGGAACTCCACCTATATGATCTTCGTGTCCATGTGTAATAAATAAACCTTTAATTTTGTCTTTGTTTTTCTCCAAGTACGTATAATCAGGTATAACATAGTCTATACCTAATAATTCGGATTCAGGAAATTTAAATCCAGCATCTACAATTATAATTTCATCATTGTACTCGATTACATACATGTTTTTTCCGATTTCTCCTAGACCACCTAAAGCAAATATTTTTGTTTTGCTGCTATATTGTAAACTATTCATATTCTAACTCCTTCTAAATTAAAATTCGATAAGAGAAATTAATATCGATATATATCTAGATTTTATTAATGATTTTTCTAAATTTCGAAGAATTACTTTTGATATAAATATTTTATCTTCATCTTTCATACCATTATTAAGCATAGTCTATCATTTGTAGACCTAAAAAGGAACCTTTTTGAAACTGTTTCTTATGTCTCATAAGAATTAGGAAGTGTATGAGTAAAATGTTTGTGGGAGAATAAATATCCTTTTTGTCTAGTTGGGGGACTCGTCCCCCAACTAGACAAAAAGGCCACCAAGCGA
>NZ_JBQHVO010000105.1:0-7766 GCF_052064465.1 Niallia sp. HCP3S3_B10
AAAGTCCGCTCGACTTGCATGTATTAGGCACGCCGCCAGCGTTCGTCCTGAGCCAGGATCAAACTCTCCAATAAAGAGTTGATTAGCTCATCGCTAAACTCTAGCTTTTTATTACTTGTTGTCATTCTATAACATTCGTTATAACACGATTATTGTTGACGTTTGTTTGTTCAGTTTTCAAAGAACAATTCGATTGTTGCTATCAGAAGCAACTTTTATATAATACCATATTCATCAAGTGAAAGTCAATAACTTTTTTCAAGATATCTTTTCACTATTAAATTATCATATTATGTTGCTGTTAGAAGCAACTTTTATATAATAACAATTATCTATTTAATCGTCAACTGTTTTTTACGTTTTTTTTTACAATTCTATTAAACTCTTAGAATATATAACTGGAGCATGCTTCGAACTATCTATTCTAATTAACCCTATTCGGTTAATTTCCCCTTCTAGCTTTTCACTTATCTTTAAACAATAGCTATATGCTTCCTGCAACTCTTCTTTAGAAAGTCTATTAGCTAAGGTACAATGTGGAACCCATTTATCTGGAAGATATAATGACTCTTCATCATTGTTAAATGAATCAAAATGTCGATGATGACTCGAATGTAACTCGATTAACTCTTTAGTTACAGTTGGAGAATAAAATAGTGTTGGCGTATTTATAAAAGATCCTACAGTTTGAAAATCAACCTGGATTTTCCCCTTATTTCTATAGAAGGTTTCCATCTCATGTATAAAGTGCGTAAGAGAGACTTCCTTATAGCTTGCTAGAGTAATATGAGGTACTCTATCCTCCACTTCTCTCGCATAATAGGAGATTCCGTTACTCTCTAATTCTTCCCATATCTTTTTTATTCTTTGTTCTAATACTACATCAAATAATGCAATTACTGCATACATCCCACTCTTCTCCTTCAGTATAAAAAGTCTTTTATTTTTTTCAAAACTAAATTTTCTCTAGCAACCCAAGGATTGCAATTAAATTGAGATACGGCATATTCATTTTCTTCTATAGCCTTACCCACGGATATCCATACAGGTTTAAAATCGAGTTCAAACTCATACGCATCTAACTCTTTTTCCACTTTTCCCTTATTCGTAAGCTCACACATGTAATAATGAGATACCATTTGAAAATATGCTTGCTTATCGTCCTGATCTACTTGATTTTCTATTACTTTCCCCATACATTCTTTAACTGTGCAATGAGTATAACCAGTTTCTTCTTTTACCTCCCTCCATAGCGCTTCTTCCAGTCCCTCATTTCCTTCAACTCCTCCCCCTGGAAATTTAAAGTCACCTTTATTTGTTTGCATAAGTAAAACCTTTTGCTTTTCAATTATTACAGCCCTTACCGCTACTCGCCGATGAATCTTATGATGTTCATCGCTTATATCCAGACCAATCCTTTCATTAAACCGCATCTTATAACCCCTTTCCATCCTTTCTGTTTTGATCCCCATGAAATATATTAATAATAAATTCACGATCTGGTACTTTCAAAGTCTCATACGACTCAAAGAAAAAGGAATTATCATAAACTACTTTTTCTAGACTAATTTCTATTTTCTTCTTATCTATATTTCCAATTGCATATGAAGCTATTGGTTGAAGATTACACCCAAAAGATCCTGGATTTAGAAAAGCCTTTTTTTGCTTTGAAAAAAATAAATGGGATGATTGTGTCCAAAACAGATCAACTCTTTATTATACCCTTTAAATAAACCGTTAATAGGTTTGAATGACGGTTCAACAATTTCACTAAAGGGTTCTTGGCTAATATGACTATTTCGTTTTGATTCTTTTATATGATAATGTGTAAATAGAACCGAATGACCTTCTATTATTGTATCAATAGTTTGTGGTAACTTTTCTAAATTAGGAATATAGGATTTATTCATATTATCTGCGATCCATTAATGATGTACTTTGATGCGCGTAATGACTGAGAGGATACTCTTCTCTTTTAAGTAGCGCCAGAATCGCTTCATCATGGTTACCTGTAATCATTGAACTGTCCATTCTGGAAAACAAAAGGCCTAAAACCTCGTTTGTATCTGGTCCAATCCCTATCATATCCCCTAAACAATAAATTCTTTCCTTGTATCTATTTCTTGCAGCACAGCGTTCAAAGCCGGACCATTTCCATGAACGTCGGTAATGATTCCAATCTTCAGCTATTCCTACTCCTTTTATGAGGAAGTATATATACTCTTGATTGATACGACTAAGGAAAACAGTTTCTGCAAACCCTTCTCTCAATCATTCATCTTACTTCTCTCATATATTTAACTACATTCCGATTTTTGACCGTATCTCTGTATTTTCCAACACCTAAAAAGTCTATGAACACCAATTTTTTCAAAAAAATTCAGAATTGCATAAATTTAATAAAATTTTAACATACATCCCTATTATTGAGTACACCTCACTTTCTCTAATTTAAGGAGGAATTATCGTAAAATAAATGTAGCCTTAAAAAATTAATTATATTTAATGAACGATTTACTGAGATTAACCGTCTTATGATTTGAAAAAGAAAGGAGGCATCGATTTAACTTTGGACAACGAGAAAAGACTTATTAAACTTGCAAAGGAAGGAAATGAAGATGCCTTCATAGATTTATTTCAATTACACTATTCATTCCTATATAAATATTTACTAAAACTTACTTTAAATGAAGAAATAAGTTCAGATCTTACACAGGATACCATGCTTAAATGCTACGAAAACCTTAACTCTTTTAAGGGAGACAGTAAGTTCTCAACCTGGATGATTTCTATTGCTTCACGACTATATATCGACCAACTTCGAAAAAAGAAACGGGAAGTCAATTGGTTAAATCAAACAAAAATAGCTTTATCACGACAACTAACATGGAAAGCGAATTCCAAAGGGATAGAATGGAGTGACACATTTACTGATTTTAATAATTTAGAAGCAGAGTTTCGTATCCCCATCCTTCTTCATCATTATTACGGCTACACGTATGAAGAAATCGGCGAACTACTTCAGATTAAAGCAGGAACGGTTAAATCTCGGGTTCACAACGGCATCAAAAGACTTAGAAAGGAGTGGGCAGCCTATGACGAAAGATCATAATCAAACAGATAAGCTTATTGAGGATTTACAAAAAGATTGGAATCACCTTGAAAATCTTCCTTTCAGCAAGGAACCTTCTTCATTTTTCATAAAAGAGCAGCTACAATACTCTCAACTAAAAAAGAAAAAAGCTTTCTATAAAGAATTGAAGCTGTTTATGGTAACAGCCGTCCTTTTACTGAGTTTTTTATCAATGATTGCATTCCTAGACTTTCAAACCATAGTCATTATGGAGGTTATATCTATTATAGTTGCTCCTCTACTTTACTTTATATTAATACACAAACAAGAAGGGAAGATATTTGATGACAGAAATTAATCCTTATTTATTAATCTTGCTTTTCCTCGCTCTGTTAGCACAGGGAACTTTTCTGTTTATTCATGCGAAAAAAAATGCAAGCATTGCATGGTTTTGGGGAATTTGGGGATTGATTTCGCTTCCACTTCCATCAATTCTTTACTTCCTACTAATTATCTTGCCTAAAAAAAGAAAAGTACGAAAGGAGAAATAACTTTGGAAGAATTATTACAAGTAAACTGGTCATTAATAGCTCCCGTCCTTATTCTCCAATTCATATTAATGCTCACTGCTCTCATTAGCTGCATCAAGCAAGAAGAAACAAACGGACCAAAATGGTTATGGATTCTACTTATCCTAATCGTTAGTTTATTCGGATCCATTTTATATTTTGTAATAGGAAGAAAAAATACTTAAGGAGGCATTAAGATGTTCGTACAAGTGAATCAATTACAAAAGCGTTTTAATGACCATCAAGCGATTAAAGGAATCACTTTTCACATTAAAAAAGGTCGTTGCACAGCACTATTAGGGCCAAATGGAGCTGGTAAGACAACCACGCTTCATATGCTTGCGGGTTTGCTATCCCCGACAAAAGGCTCTATATCTTATAACGGAGAAAAGGATTATCGTAAACATATTGGTTTTATGCCCCAACACCCCACTTTTTTTAATTGGATGACTCCTGTGGAATTTCTGTATTTCGCTGGAAAACTATCAGGTGTTCCTAAACAACGTTTAATAGAATATGTTAATAACAGCCTTTCATTCGTTGGGCTAACAGAGGTAAAGAACCGAAAGATCGGAGGTTTTTCTGGTGGAATGAAGCAACGGCTCGGATTAGCACAAGCTATTTTACATCAGCCAGAACTATTGATCCTAGACGAACCAGTTTCCGCCTTAGACCCTACAGGGAGAAGGGAAGTTTTAATACTTATGGAAAAATTAAAAGAAAGGATGACAATCCTTTTTTCCACACATGTCCTTCATGATGCAGAACAAGTTTGCGATGAAGTTCTTATGTTAAAGGAAGGAGAAATAAAGTGGGAGGGTTCTTTAATTGACTTAAAAAAAGTCTTTTCGCATACAGCTATCCATATTGAAACAATAGAACCTATAAAGAATGCATTCGATGAATTATTAAAACCGGAAGCTATTCACTTTACGACTGATAATAATGCAACTATTTTAGAAATTACACCTTCTTTACAAACAAATGATTTATTAACTGCCCTAATAAGCAGAGGATACACAATACAACGATTTGAAGTTATGGAGGATTCTTTAGAGGATGCCTATATGAAGGTGGTAGACATATGAAAAACTTTTTAACTTTATTTCAAAAAGAAATGCTAGAAAGTAAAAGAAACGGGAAATGGATCTGGCTTCCAGTTGTAATGATGATTCTAGGCGTCTCCCAACCAATTTCAACTTACTATATGCCACAAATTATTGAAAAAGCTGGAAACTTACCCGTGGGAGCGAAGATTGAATTCCCAGTTCCTACAGGAGCAGAAGTGCTCGCAGCTACTTTATCTCAATATGGAACAATTGGTACTCTTTTATTCGTCCTAGCCACGATGGGAATTATTTCTCATGAACGGCAAAATAATGTGCTTACCCTTATTATGGCACGTCCTGTTTCTGCCTTTCAATACATAGCCAGTAAATGGTCAAGTCAAGTTATCATCGCATTATCTTCTCTATTTTTAAGCTATGTTTTGACTTGGTACTATACTAATTTACTGTTTTCACCTGTTCGTTGGATAGATGTACTCACTAGCTTCCTAATATATAGCCTATGGATTATTTTTATTCTCACTTTCACAATTTGGATAGCAACACTCTTAAGAAATACTGGCGGTATCGCAGGCGTAAGCTTAACATTCCTAGCTGCACTTTCCTTACTCACTGGACTTATAACCAAATATATGAAATGGAGTCCTGCAACACTTCGAAATGGAGCAACAAGTATTTTAATGCACAATCAAAGTAATGACATATTCCTTCTACCTATTTTTACAACTATCCTATCATCAATAATTCTTTTAGCACTAGCAGTATTCACATTTAGGCGATTGGAGCGTTTCTAATAATGTCACCCTATTTCAAAATAAGAAAAGATTATGCTACCCCAAAAGAACTACTTATACCAATTCTACCCATAAGCATCTACCAAATAGATGCATATGGGTTTAAATAGAATATAATTCATAGATAGATCTTTCTCCTTCCACTCCACCTGTTTTATAGCTAAACTGTTAGTTATTCATTCAATGTGTATACATGTCAAAATTTATCGAAGACTAGCTGAAGCATTATTATTTCCTATTATCCGTTATAGGATAATCCTAAAAGTTATTTATAGCGGATCCACCGATGCTGCTTTGAAAAAACAAAAGCGGCAACTCCAATTAATATCACACCCATGATAGCTGGAGTAGAATGGCTAACTCTTCCATACAACTGTCCACCAATAATCGGTCCAATGAATCGAGCTAGAGATTGAATACTTTGAGAACCACCTAGGATACGTCCCTGTTCGTTAAGGTCAACGGATTTCGAAAGCATGCCATTAAATGCTGGACCAAAGATAGAATCTCCGAGTCCAAAGAAAATCATTCCTACGATAAAGACTGGATAATACGCATTGAATGCTGAAACAGCAATAAAACTAAAACCTATCATTTCACTTATCATACCTAAAAGTGCAATTTTTTTATCTGATAAATATTTAAGTAACCTTGGCATAATAATTGCTTGAGAGAAGATGTCAAGCACCCCTATTATTGAAAATACCAACCCGACAAGCAACGCCCGCCACGCGAATGTATCTATTGAAAATTGAGAGAAAATAACTTGTAATGATCCATTAGGAATCCAAATTAAGAATCCAGCAATCATGAGCCATTTAACAAATTTAAAAGAAAAAACATTTGATAGTTGTATAAACGGATTAAGATATTTAGGAGAAATACTAGAAGAGCGTCTAGACTTTTCAAGACTTTCAGGCATAAAGAAATATCCATATATAGCATTGAATAATGTAATTACGGCACCTGCATACATAGGTACACTATTCCCGAAATTCGCAAGTACTCCACCGATTGCAGGACCGAGAGTAGTCCCAACCCCGACAACCGCATAATCCAACCAAAGTATTTAGTGCGTTCATTAGAAGGAGTGATATCAGCAAAGTAAGCAAAAATTGCTGATATTCCCCCCCCTGTTAAACCTTCTATGATTCGTCCAAGAAAAAGGACCCAAAGCGCCCCTCCAAGACCAAATACAAAATAACCTAGAGCAGAACCGAGCAGACTAATAATTAAAACAGGACGACGACCATATCTATCACTTAATGCTCCTAAGACCGGTGCTGCCAAGAATACAGAAAGTGCGTAGATAGAAGAAAGCAATGTTACCGCCGTAGCCTGAGCGCTTGGATTACTGGTATAAGATTTTACTAAAACAGGTAAAACGGGGATTACAATAGTCAATCCCATACCAGTTAAAAAGACTGAGATAAACCCAAATGTTAGTGCATGTTTATTGATTGAAATCTTCATACTATTTCTCTTTCTGCTTTTTTTGTTTCTATGTCAACAAAAAAGTTTACTCCATTATTGTTTCTTCGTCAACAATAAACAAAAATAAAAAAATACCACTTTATCTCGTGATATTTTTCAAATGATACCTGTATCGACCAATGAAACGAAAAATAGTATCAAATTCATCATCAGTCATATTTTTAAATACTTCATTGTCACGTTTAAGAAACAGCCCATGTAATTCTTGATGGATATTATTTATTTTCTGCCCATTAGCTGTTAACCGAAAATATATTTCTTTTTTATTTTCAGCATTTTGATAACTCTCAATAATATTTTTAGCTAGAAGCTTCTTGGTGAGCTTACTTATTGCGCCTCGAGTCATATAACTTGCAGCTGCAAGTTTTGTCACATTTGCATTTGGGATTAGGGCAATATTTTCGATTAATTCTATTTCATTCAATGTATATCCATTTAGGGCCGATTCAAGTTCTGGTTTATTAAGCCAAATTATTTCATTGCATAAATCCATAAGCTCGCTCATTAACTGCTGTCTTTTATCCATGATAAATCCTCCCTGATTTATATTCAGTATACCCAGATTTTGTTTCTGTCGCAACAAAGTGTAAGGATACTACGGAAATATAATATTACGAAATACTACTTTTTCCACACAAAAAGACCTAAAGGCTTAATTACCTTTAGGTCTTTTCAATTTGCCTGGCGACGTCCTACTCTCACAGGGGGAGAACCCCCAACTACCATCGGCGCTTTAGAAGCTTAACTTCCGTGTTCGGTATGGGAACGG
>NZ_JBQHVO010000106.1:0-7388 GCF_052064465.1 Niallia sp. HCP3S3_B10
TTTCATTTATCAAGTGAATTAACATTTAACAAAAAAGCTTATTGGAATAACGATTGTAACCAATTAATGATTTTCTATGAATAATTCAGGAATTAATATCTTTTTCATATACTTCACCTCCATTTTGAGAAACTTATATTAAAGAAATTATACAAAAAAAGTTTGTAGAAACATTGCAGAAAAAATGAGTTTTTATTCTAATGAGACTTTTTGCGTCTTATAGTTCTAAAAAAATTGTAAAGCTTGTTTTGAGTTAGTATATTAAAAGAACAGAAATAGAAATGTTTGATCATAAAGGTTCTCTTATTCGTTTTTATTTGAATATGATGTGTAAACTTCATATTTTCTCCATTTTCTTCTTTTATAATTAAGTAAATTATAACTACATCTTTATCTGGAAGAATAATGAAAAAATTAATACCTATTTTAAGACTACTCAAATAGATATTCGAAGGAGTAATCGTTTAAAGTGAAGATTAAAAGTATTTCCTTCAAACTTGGTTTATGGTTTAGTACCATATTTCTTTCGTTGCTTTTAATATTGGGATTTATTTTATATGGTGTTTTTACTAATTTTTTTACTGATTATATCGAACAGGATTTAGTAGCAAAAGGTAATAACCATGCGCAAAATTTAGAGAAACAATTTACTAAATCTACAATTAATCATGCCATTCAAATGGAGCAGGGAGTATCTACTAAAATTCTAATTACCAATAATCAATATCAAATTATATCTTCATCTATTGAACTTGATGAAGATATAATTGATCATATTTTTTTGGACAAACCAATCAGTACAGGACAGGTTATAGAGAATGATTGGAAAAACCATGAGTATATTGTCTCCGTTTCTCCTGTTGGTGAAAATCAAGGATATGTATATATGTACTACCCTTCCTCTATTATTAAGGAAATTATTTTTGTCATGAGTTTATTAAGCTTTATTTCAAGTTTAGGGATAATGTTAGTTGCATTTGGACTCATTGGAATTTTATCGCGGGTATTTACTAAGCCTCTTTTAACAATGAAAGAGGCAACCCTCAAAATGGCTGAAGGAAAGTATAAGCAAAAAGTACCTATTCATGGTAGGGATGAAATTGCTCAACTTGGAAATTCCATTCAAACCTTGGGAGAACAACTCCAATATTATGAAGAAAGTAGAAATGACTTTTTGGCGGCTGTATCACATGAAATTCGAACGCCATTAACCTATATTAAAGGGTATAGTGATGTGTTAAGTAAAGGTATCATAAAAAATAGAGAAGAACAGGAAGAATACTTGCAAATTATTAACAAAGAGACAAATAGGCTTTCTTTTTTAGTAAATGATTTATTTGAGATGAGCAAACTGCAGACAGGAAAGTTTGAATTAACGAAAGAATGGACCTCGATCAATGACATAATGGAAAAAATTATTTCCAATCTGAAGCCCGTTGCAGAGAAAAAAGGATTGGAGTTATGGGGTGAATTGGAAGAGGATTTACCTCTTCTTTATGTAGATATCCGAAGAATGGAACAAGTGTTTTATAACCTTATAGAGAATGGAATTAAGTATACAAATATTGGAGGGATTTCAGTTCGTTCCTTTTCTAAAAGAGATTTGATTGGAATAGAAATAAAAGACACTGGAATAGGTATACCTCAAAATAATCTACCAAGAATTTGGGAACGTTTTTATCGGGTTGATTCTTCCCGTACAAGAAAAACAGGGGGATCCGGATTAGGATTATATGTGGTTAAACAAATCATCGAATCCCATGGTGGAACTATTACCGTAAAAAGTACAGAAAACGAAGGATCCATTTTCACGATATTTTTAACCATTGATCAAGAAAATAAATCTAGGAGAAACCGATGAAGAAAATATTAATTGTAGATGATGAATTTGAAATGAGACAGTTATTGCGAATTTATTTACTTCAGGATAATTATCAAGTAGATGAATCTGACAACGGACAGGATGCTTTTGAAAAAGTGAAAAAAGATGATTATGATCTAATGATCTTAGATGTTATGATGCCCATTATGGATGGTTGGAGGACGCTTGAGGAAGTAAGAAAAATATCAAATATTCCAATTATTATGTTAACTGCTAAGGGATCGATCCAAGATAAGGTCACTGGCTTGTCTAGTGGTGCTGATGATTATTTAGTAAAACCATTTGATGAAGCAGAATTATTAGCACGGGTAAATGCTCTGCTGCGTAGAGCCCATAATCAAGAGGAAAATATGGATCAACATGAAGTATTAAAATATGAAGGAGTTATTTTAAATCTTACAGCTAGAGAAGTTACTTATGAAAATCAAAAGCTTAATCTGACTCCAACTGAGTTTGATCTTTTAGAAATTTTTATTAGACATAGGGGAAAAGCATTATCAAGAGAACAACTAGTGGAACATATTTGGGGGCTTGAGTTTATGGGGGAAGATAGAACGGTAGATGTGCACGTTAAGAATTTACGGCTAAAGCTAAAAGCTTCAGGTATTGATAAATTGTCAATTAAAACCGTTTGGGGTATTGGATATAAAGTGGAATAAGGGTGAGAAAATGAAACGGCTATGGCCAATAATCATATTGAGCTTCTTCATACTAATCGGGATTATTTTTTTACTTTTTGTACTAAAAATGATTTGGTTTACGCCCGGACCAATGGGGATGATGATGGGGCGGCATATGATGGTTAATCATATGTCATTCTGGTTTAGTCAAATATTTTGGATTTTACTTATTATCATAGGAATCATCTTATTGATATATTTAATTATAAGGAAAAATAGGGACAAATATAATTAGTATATTGTTGTTTAATAAAAGTAGATATGCAGAAAAGGATACAATGATCCATCATAGGATTCCTGTATCCTTTTCTGCATATCGATATTTTGCATAACCTTTTCACCGTCTGAACCAAATAATAATTATGGCTACTTCCATGTGCTAAGAAATCCAAAAATACTCTGTCTTTCTATGGGCAACGGATTTTTGATTTATGACTCCTTTTTCACCATGGCTGAAAGAGAGTCGATTTCTTTTCGCAGCTTTTCATTTTCTAATTCTAGGTTTGACATTTTTTTATCCAACACTTCCGAAGAGTGTGAATCGTGACCATGTTGCTTGTGCCCATGACCACCCATACCTTTCATCATGAAAATCATCATAAGTGGGCAAAGCAACAATAATAACCATTCCATTAAAATCACTCCTAATCTTTTTTTAAAATCATACTAAGAAAATAAGGAGATTTTATGGAGAAAATGAAATAAATCATTTAAAAAGCTTCATATTTTCTTCATCTTTTGAAGGTATGTTAAGAGTGTAGATAATAATACAAGGAGGAAATAGTAATGATGGGACCTGGATATTTTGGAGGATTTGGAATGGGAGGTGGGTCATTCATGATGATCATAGTCATTTTGGTTATAGGGGTACTTCTTTATTTGGCATATAACCACAAAAATACTGGAAATGGAAATATGATGGCGGTACAGCCTGCACATAATTTAGAAGCGTTTGAAATAGCAAAATCAAGACTTGCCAGTGGAGAAATTACGGTAGAAGAGTTCGAACAAATCAAGAAATATCTACTATAAAGACGGATGTAAATTTAAAAATTTAACAATCTATTATAAATAAGGAGTGTATGATGATGAAAAAGACTATATTAATTGGAGCTTTGGCTGCAGCATTTATTGTAACGGGAGGAACTGGCTTATATATAGCATCTGCTAAAGATACTCCTGTTAATCAGGCTTCAATGATGCAAGAACTAGGAATTGATTATGATCAAATGGCAAATATGATGGGAACTGGAAATTTGGACGATATGCAAAATTACATGGAAGAACAGGGAGTAGACTTAGATGAGATGAAAAAATTCATGGAAGATGGAAATATTAACTTTGGACAAATGAAGCCATTAATGAGCAAAATGCATCCGAACTTAGATAATAAGGAACTAGAAGAAATGTATAAAAGTATGCATGGAACAGGTGGTGCATCACAAAGTAGTAATTTCTAATAAATAGTTTCAAGTATTTACTAGAAACAGATACGTAGGCCGGTTATTCTTAGCCTACGTATGATATAACATATAAAAATGTCTGGAGGAGGTAAAAAGTGGTTTTATTACTCATTTTAGCTATTGGCTTTTATCTTTATAAAACTGGAGAACTACAAAAAGTACTTAACAAGTTTCAGTTTCGACAAAGTCCAGATACCAATGGAGCAAGAAGAGTACTAGATTTAAGATATGCATCAGGACAAATATCAACAGAAGAATATATCAAACTTAAAAATATTTTATAAATAGTTACAATTTATCATCTATAGGAGAATAAAGGAATGATTGGGTAGGGATTAGGAGTTTCTATTGTAATCCCTATGGTATGTTAAAACTAAGAATATTTTATATAATACAGAATAATAAAAAAGACAATAGAAAGGATCCATATAAATATTAATAGTTTTTTTATATCCATTTTAGTAAATTCTCCTTTTTAATTTCTATAAGAAGGATTTTCTCAAAAAGATATGCAAATATTATTGATAAGATATGGTTTTTTTTATGATTATAAAGAAAACAAATATACTATAAAAAGGAAAACGTTCCTCGTAGAACAGTAATACTATTAAGAAACCACTGTATATTTTTCTTCAAAATTAAATAGAGTTGTATTTTATTTCTGTTATCAATTTTGGAAAGTCCGATAATTTCTATTCTTATGATATAAAGCATCAAAAATATATAGCTGACTTTTATAGTTATAATGGTCTCTATTAAAAATAGTGTAACCGTCAAGTAGTTTTGAACACTTTTTGCTAATTAACTTTGAACACTTTTGTTTAGATTTCCCCATCTTGGCGATAGGATGGGGAGGTATCCTGTTTATTTTAATAAGGTAAAATATCGAGTTGACTCATAAGTTTTGTATTTTCCTCTTCTAATTCATCTACTTGCTGTTTTAAATATTTAATTTCATCTAATAATCTGCTAATCTTTGTCTTATCGTCAATTCCTCTTTCATAGGCTGTTCCTTCCCACCTATAGAAGTCTAGGAAGTTATAAACATCTTCTTCTTCAATCATATAAGTCTCTTTACTTATCTTTCCTTTAAGTTTCCCTTCATCGAGCCATTGCTCTACGTTAGCCCTATCACATTTGATTCCATATGAATGCATAAGATTAGTTGTCTCTTGTACGGTCAATGTATTCAATCTCTTTCATCCTCCAATTTCTAGTTTTGTTTCGATTTAAACAGATTCATTTTCAAAAATAGCAGTCCGGTGTTTAAGCCTGTAGCTGTCATTTTCATTAAGTTGTATGACTTCAACTCGGTGAAGTATCCGATCCAAAATAGCCATGGTAATTCCTTGGTCTCCCATCAATTCACCCCATTCTTCAGGTCCTTTATTAGAGGTTAATATAATAGAACTACGCTCATATAAATGATTTACTAGATGAAAGAACAAATTAGCCTCCCGTTGATCAATAGCCATATACATTAAATCATCAATAATAACTAAATCTGATTCCCTAATTCTTTTAAGCTGGCTTTGAGACTTTTTTATATATTCTTCGGTTTTTAAGAGATGTACTAGTTCACCCATGGTTGAAAAGGTAACTTTATAACCCTTTTGAATGGCCTCTATTCCTAGTCCAATGGAAATATGGGTTTTTCCAGCACCTTGAGGTCCTAATAAAATTAAATTATATTGTTGATCTAACCAATTCAGTTCCCTTAATTGGTTAAGTTGACGAGTACTTAACGATCGTTGTTCTTCAATATGAAATTCATCCAATTTCTTATGATAAGGGAACTTGGCCCACTTTAATCTTCTTTCTATGTTTTTTTCGTCACGTCGCTTTAGCTCGTACATAAGAAGTTCCTGCAGGAACTCTTGATAGGTCCAGGACATTTTTTCTGCGTTACGAAGTATCACAGGTAATTCATTTGCTGTTTCCGTCATTCTCACTTGGCGAAAATACTCCTGTAAGTTATGTACCGTTTGAGTCATTGTAAAACACCACCTAGTATCTTGATATAGTCGTCCATTTCCCTTGTTGCTGCTGTGGCTTTTAATGCGGTGTTGATATGACTATTTTTTGTTCCTTGAATCGAGGAAGGATTCGGGGCTTTTGCTTCTTTTAACCGGGTTAAATGTTGTGCCACATCCCGAAGGTCATTTGCACTCCATAACTGGTCCTTTATACAAACAGCTAAGGATTCGTCTACTACTATTCGATAATGGTTAATGGTGCTTTGAATGACTTGAAGCTGATCACGTATATATCTCTGATAACGGCTTCCTATCTCATATATAAATCTTTCTGCCTTTTCCTGATCTTTAAACTGACGAATCAAGGTTTCCTTATAAGCTTGAATTCCCTTTGAACGATCCCTTGTATGCTGTCTGTTTTTAATTAATTCCCCTTTTCCATGGCATAGGGGATGTCTTGCTAAGACTTCTCCCTGCGTTTCTCTTCTTATCACAAGTTCTTGCTCTTGAATTTCTATATATACCGTATTCTCTCCCCTTGGACGATAAGTCCCCAAGGGTAGAGAATAACGATTAGATTTATATTTTATGACATTGTTGTAAACTGTCACATTAATTCCTCTAAATTGCAGTTATATTTTTCAAATTCTTACAGACTACTATCTATACTTCTCCTAAGTAATATGCTAAATTTTTTGCATATTCAAAGGGAGGAGTTTTTTTATGATCATTTCTCATGATTTCGGAATAAGTTTGGAGGAATATGCGGCAAGGGGGAAATCGAATGCATTTCCAACATTCAATACTTGTCCAAATTGTAAGTGTGTATCCCAAGGGAACCTTGAAAGAAATGGCTATTATTGGAGGTATGGAATCTCGGAGGATAGAACTTTAAGGATTCCTATATGTCGGCTAAAATGTCTCGGGTGTAGAGTGAGTTTTTCCATTCTCCCAGACCTTTTGATCCCTTATTTTCAACATACCATTCAAACGGTTTTAAACCGGATCAAACAATTTATAGAGAAGAAAAAATCTAACGGCAGTCGACAATTATTAAGGTTTTATCTAATTCGCTTCAGTAGAAAATTACAGTGGATACACAGTTTCTTTATTGATATTGGTTTCAAAGGGGGGATGTCCCCAGATAAAAATAAAGAAACCATAAAATACTTGAAAATGATCCTCGATTTTGGCGAATCAACCTTCTTGCGAAGGTCCTGGGGTCACTTATCAAAATACTTTATGGCAAATTAATTCTACCATATTTGGTGACAATAAAAAATAATAGCCTCCCCACAGATTGAGTCAAGTTTTTGTGGGAGTTTTTTTTAGCTCCCTTTTTATAAAGTAAAACTTCTAATTTTGTATCCGTTTTCTAAATGTTTTC
>NZ_JBQHVO010000107.1:0-6485 GCF_052064465.1 Niallia sp. HCP3S3_B10
TAGTAGCTTGGAGTCAAAGAGGGACAAGCTTCAAGAATTGCGAGACATAGGAGCTGAAGTTGTGTATTTCAGTGCAGATGTGTGTGATTCAAAGCAGCTAAAACAAGCAGTTCAGGCTGGAAAAGAACGTTTTGGAAAAATAGATGGTGTTATTCATGCTGCAGGAATAGAAGGGAAGGGAAGTATATTAAAGAAAAGTGTTGAAGACTATCTTCAATGTTTAGGACCAAAAGTACAAGGAACCCTTGCCCTTGAAGAAGCATTACAGGGAGAAAAGTTAGATTTCGTGTGTTATTTTTCCTCCAGTTCCGCCATCTTAGGGGATTTTGGTAATGGTGATTACGCTGTTGGAAACAGATTCCTTATGAGTTATGGGACATATCGTAATAAAGCAGATTACACTGGAAAGACTGTCGTCATCAACTGGCCGCTATGGAAGAGCGAAGGAATGGGCTTTGCTGATGAGGAAGGAAGCAAGATGTATCTAAAGTCCAGCGGACAAAGATTTTTAGAGTCCGAGGAAGGAACAAAAATATTTGAGAGCTTGCTCCAACAAACGAATATCCAGCACCTTGTCATGACTGGAAATAAGGAGAGAATATATAAGTTTCTCGGATTAGAAGAAAATACAGAATTAGTGACAGAAATAGAAAAGAAAGAAGTTATGATTCCTCGAGGCAAAGGTAGACGATTGGAAATGAAGGATTGGTCCATCGAGCAATGTTTGCTTTGGGAATTAAAGGATAGCATTAGCCAGATTCTAAAGATATCTAAAGAGAAACTGGGTGTTGAGGAGAATCTTGCAGATTTCGGCTTTGATTCTGTAAGTCTTGGTGAATTTTCCAGAGCATTAAGTAATTGTTTCGAGATTAATATAACACCTGATTTATTTTTCAGTTATCCAACAATAGAAAGATTAACTGATTACTTATTAGAACATTATACTCATGAAATGAAACAATTGTATCAAGAGGACGAGGAAGTTTCCTTTGAGAAAGCAGAAGCTGCAGTAACAATAGGAAAAGAGATAAAAAGAAAGGGAAGAAAAATAAGAAGTGATGATTTTAATAGAACAACTTCTTATGTTAGAAAAGAGGAGCCTATAGCAATTATCGGGATAAGTGGAAGATTTCCAGAGGCACGAAGTGTAGAAGAATTATGGTCAATACTGGTTGAGGGAAGAGAAGTTATACAAGAAGCGCCACGTAATCGTACCGAATGGATAGAAGGTGATGGAAAAGGCGGAAAATTCGGAGTAATGCCAGGGACGGCAGAATTTGATCCTTTATTTTTTGGAATAGCACCACGTGAAGCGAATCATATGGATCCAAGACAGCGATTACTACTGCAGGAATCTTGGAATGCGTTAGAGGATGCAGGTTATGGATCGAAGTCATTTGAAAATGAAAAGGTAGGCATGTTTGTAGGAATAGAAGATGGAGATTACAGGTTTATTACTAAGGATAGTAGTGATAGTGGCGTTACTTCTAATAATAATGCTGTTCTTGCTGCAAGACTCTCCTATATATTGAATTTAGATGGACCCAATATGGCTATCAATACTGCATGTTCTTCAGGGCTTGTAGCTATACACCAAGCGTGTCAGAGTCTTCGGAATGGAGAATGTGATACGGCTATTGTTGCAGGAGTGAATCTTATGATTACTCCTTATAGTTACAATAGTATGAATAAGGCAGGAATGCTTTCGGAAAATGGTAAGTGTTATGCCTTTGACAAACGGGCAAATGGAATGGTACCAGGCGAGGCTATCGGTGTCGTCGTATTAAAAAGATTATCGAAAGCAGAAGCCGATCGCAACCCCATCTACGCAACGATAAAGGGAAGTGGAATCAATTATGATGGGAAGACAAATGGAATAACGGCTCCAAGCGGAAGTTCACAAAGTAGGCTTATCAGAGAAATATATGAACGCTTTACTATTAATCCACAAGATATGGAATATATCGTTACTCATGGAACGGGGACGAAGCTTGGTGATCCGATAGAAATCAATGCACTGGCAGAGGCGTTTAAAGATTTTACAGAAGAAAGCAGTTATTGTGCACTGACATCTGTTAAGCCGAATATTGGGCATACTCTGGCTGCATCTGGAATAGTAAGTCTTATTAGCCTAGTCATGTCATTAAAACACGAAACGATTCCCGCAAGTATCAATTGTGAGCAACTAAATGATTATATTCACTGGGAAAATAGTCCGTTTTATGTTAATAGAGCGAATAAGGAATGGAAGGATAGAGATGGACAGAAACGGCTTAGTGCTGTTAGTTCTTTCGGCATGAGTGGTACAAATGCTCATGTAGTAGTCGAAAGTTATGATTCGGTAGGAAAAGAAAGGGAGCATCAGACTCATCCACCATATTATTTACTGGCCTTATCAGCAAAGACCTCAGAAGCGTTACAACAAAAAATTCACGATATAAAAGTGATGTTTGAGCGGAAACCAGATATGCGACGATCAGAATTAGCAAATATAAGCTATACATTGATGGAAGGAAGACAACATTTTCCACATCGCTGTGCTGTGGTAGTAAGGAATGCTGAAGAAGCCATTCGAACATTTAGAGAAGTGGGGTATTCTGGAAGTGGTCAGAACTGGTTTAAAGGAATTATGTCAAAAGACTTTACTATTCAGGCAGCCATATTAAGAACTGTAGAGGATTTAATAGAGGAATGTAAAGAATTGGAAGGTGATTCTAAAATCTATAAAGAAAATCTTTATGCGTTGGCTGAATATTATTGCTTGGGTTATGAAGTCGCGTGTAATGAACTTCTTAGTAATGTAGATATTAGTAAAGTTAGCCTGCCAACTTATCCGTTTGCGCAGGAGGAATATTGGATAACTGATACAGAAAAAACACACCTCACAACTTTAAGGGGTGGAAAGATACATCCACTCCTTCATCAGAACACCTCAGATATCAGTAGCCAACGTTTTAGCTCATGGTTTAATGGCCGAGAGCATTTTATGAAAGCCGGTGAAAATGAGGGAGAAAGCATCTTATTACATGTGGCTCACATAGAAATGGCACGTTTAGCCTCTAAGCTGTATCTAAACAATGAACTCACTAGCCTTTTATTAAAAGATATAAATTGGAATGAGCCAGTTACAATAAATGAGAAATCAAATCAGATAAATATTGCCTTGTATGAACAAGATTCCGAAACAATAGAATGGCAAATATATAGTGAAAAAGATGAAAGTGAAGAAGGTTACATTGTAGGTAGCCAAGGTAAGACAATGATAAAGGAAATAACTATACCTCAGTGCCTTAATCTAGCTGTTTTACATGAGCAGTATCCAAATAGTCTATATACATCTCAAATGGAAGGTATAGACAGAACTATAGAGTTTAGTAGTCTAGTTGAAGGACTGTGGACAAAAGATAATATTTCCAGTGGGGAAAGAAAAGAATTATTAATTAAGTTTAGGCATACTCCTTCGATTATAAATAAAGATTTTCAAGAATCAATGGTATTTGACCCCTACATACTTGATACATGCTTTAAAGCTGTTCATATATTTAGTGAAAACAGACTGTGTGACATAAATGTATTGAGCTTGAAGGAAGCAGAGTTTATTGCGGGAGCAGGCAACACTACTTGGGGAATTATTTATATACATCATATGAAAAATACGGAAATAAATGTCTTAGAGATGGATATATCCTTTTATGATGAATATGGACAAGTTGTAAGTTTAATACGAGGACTAAAAGGCACGACTAAGGATTCCAACAAGTCTCCCTTATATTCTCAACAATTAAACGTCCAATTGGATGAAAATAATGATAAAAAATTTACACAAGTAGATACAATAAAGAAAGACAAAGGAAAAGGTAACGAAATAATCCCTACTCAAGGAAAAGGAAGGCAACCTTTAATGAAGGGATGGACTGTAGAACAGTGTGTTCTTTGGGAATTAAAAAACATAGTTAGCCAAACACTCGAAATACCAGAAGAAAAGCTGGATTCGAAAGAAAATCTTGCAGACTTTGGATTTGATTCTATCAGTTTAGCTGAATTTGCTAGCAATATAAGTAATAGATATAACTTAAACATAACACCTGATGTGTTTTATGGATATCCAACTATTGATAGATTAGGCAAATTCCTACTAAACGAATATGTAAAAGACATGGAGATATTTTATCATGTGAATGAGGAAGTTCGTTCTGAACCACAGAAAGCCCCTAATTTAGTGCATAAAATATCTGAACATAGTAGTAGAAAGATAAGACGTAAACGTGCAGGAAATAATTTTGTAAGTTCAAAGACACAGGAACCTTTAGCAATTATTGGAGTAAGTGGTAGATTTCCACAAGCTGAGAGTGTGGACGAGTTATGGTCCATACTATATGAGGGCAAAGAAACAATCCGTGAAATACCACTTGATCGCTCAGAGTGGTCGGAGACAAATAAAATTGATAATGATGGGGCAATTCGCAAAAGAGCAGGTGTCCTGTCAGGTGTGAATGAATTTGACCCGCTATTTTTTGAAATATCACCACGTGATGCGGAGACCATGGATCCTAGACAAAGGTTATTACTGGAGGAAACGTGGAAAGCACTAGAAGATGCAGGTTACGGATCAAAATCATTTGAAAATGACAAGGTCGGTATGTTTGTAGGAATCGAGGATGGAGATTATAAGCGGTTGATTGATAATGAGGCAAGTATTACCTCAAATCATAATGCCATACTGGCTGCAAGACTTTCTTATTTCCTAAATCTAGATGGACCCAATATGGCCATTAATACGGCATGTTCTTCTGGGCTTGTAGCTATACATCAAGCATGTCAAAGCCTCCGAAATGGAGAATGTGATACTGCCATTGTTGCAGGGGCTAATCTTATGATTACTTCTGAAAGTTACAACGGTATGTATAAAGCAGGAATGCTTTCAGAAGATGGAAGGTGTTATGCCTTTGACAAACGAGCAAACGGAATGGTACCAGGTGAGGCTATTGCTGTTGTGGTATTAAAAAGAATTTCAAAGGCAGAAGCAGACCGTAATCCTATCTACGCAACGATCGTGGGAAGTGGCATTAACTACGATGGGAAGACGAACGGAATAACAGCTCCAAGTAGAAGCTCACAAAGCAAGCTTATCAAAGAAGTGTATGATCGTTTTAATATTAATCCACAAGAAATGGAATATATCGTTACCCATGGAACAGGGACAAAACTTGGGGATCCTGTAGAAATTAATGCACTGGCAGAGGCGTTTAAAGATTTTACAGAAGAAAGCAGTTATTGTGCATTAACATCTGTTAAGCCGAATATTGGGCATACTCTGGCTGCATCTGGAATAGTAAGTCTTATTAGCCTAGTTATGTCATTAAAACATGATACGATTCCCGCAAGTATCAATTGTGAACAACCAAATGATTATATTCATTGGGAAAACAGTCCGTTTTATGTTAATAGAGCGAATAGGGAATGGAAGGATAGAGATGGAAAGAAGCGACTTGGTGCTGTTAGTTCTTTTGGTATGAGTGGTACAAATGCTCATGTAGTGGTCCAAAGCTATGTACCGGAAGAAAAAGAAAAGGAGCATCAGATTCATCCGCCATACTATTTGCTTACCTTATCAGCAAAAACACCAGAATCATTACAGCAGAAAATCCGTGATATAAAAGTGATGTTTGAACGAAAAAAGGAAATGCGACCATCAGAAATGGCAAATATAAGCTATACATTGATGGAAGGAAGACAACATTTTCGCCATCGCTGTGCAGTTGTAGTGAGCGATATAGAGGATGCTATTCATATATTCAGACAAGCAGAAAGTAATAGAAGTGTGCCGAATTTGTTTAAGGGAACCGTCTCAAGGGATTTTGTAGCTCAACCTGCTATTTCTCAATCTATAGGAGAGTTAATGGAGAAGAGCCATAGGGTAGAAGGTCGTCTAAATGAATACCAGGAAATTCTCTATGCATTGGCAGAGTATTACTGTTTTGGCTATGAATTATCGTGTGAAATACTCTTGAAAAATAATATATTTGAAAAAGTCAACCTTCCTACTTATCCATTTGCGAAAGAGAAGTACTGGATTCCGACTGAAATGAAGCAATCCTTGGTATCAGTATCCCAATATGGTATCATTCATCCTTTAGTTCATGAAAATACATCGAATCTTAATGGACAACGGTTCAGTTCTATCTTTACTGGTACAGAGGATTTCATCCATTCCGTTAATGAAAATAATCATTATTTATCGGAATTAGCACATCTAGAAATGATTAGAGTTGCTGCAAAACGTTCCATGACAGTTAAGAAAGATACTACGTTAGTTTTACAGAATGTTGAATGGATAGAGCCCATATTAGTAGATAAAAATACAATGGTTAATATTGCGCTTTACCCAAGCACAAATGGTGATCTTGAATGGGAGATATATGCACAAAATGAGGCTTCTGAAGAGGAGCCAGAAGTGAATAGTGAAGGAAAATTAAGCAGAAAGG
>NZ_JBQHVO010000108.1:0-5449 GCF_052064465.1 Niallia sp. HCP3S3_B10
CATGTTGAGGTAGTATCGCAGATGATTTTAAAAGAAGAAGCAGGCTCCCGATAAGGGGAAATCATGCTTCTATACAAATGTCGGGGCGGCAAATCGGTAATGAACAACCGGTGTGCCGTCTTCTTTTACATTGATTATATTGATGAGACGATGTAGAATTTCGGACGTTAGCAATCAAAGTTAAGAAATGGAAGAAGCTCTTCTTTTAACTTGTCGATTACTTTCAAGCATGGAGATCATGTCATTTTTCTTTTCTGCAAGCTGAGTGAGTTCGCTATTGTTATCCTCCACCATTCTAAATACTCATCATGATTGATTTTTTTCATCTGCGAGTATATTGATTCACTGTCATAGTGATACCTTGAATTATGTTGACAGGGAGTTAATAAGATTGCAATGCTGTATTTTTAAGTGATTGTGATGGCAACATTGTAAAGAAAAATGACTACAATTACACCGCATATATTTTTTGGGAGGACAAATGAACGAACTTCATTTGGGAATATTCCTTATTTAAATCGAAATTGATTAATCCATTTGCGTAGGATAGATACAGATATACCTATAGTTATCGACAAATTTCGGGTTGTCACTGTGACTTAAAATTAAAATTATTAACAACAAAAGGATTATGGGAGTTACAGTAAGTGAAGAAAAATATTGGAAAGAATGGTTTGAAGATAAGAATGAGAATTTATTAATAGATGAAAAAGACTATCAATTAATAAATGATGTTAAAAGCTTTGATGGGATGCATAAAGAAGAATTTAGGCAATTGCTAAATAAGATTATTGCTCGTATTAGAATAAGAGGTTTAAAAATTGTTGGGAAAATTAATATGTGTAAAGATGTCCAAAAAAAATGTGAAGAGCTTATAAAAAGAGAAAGAAAAATACTTTATTAAAATAAAGGACCTTCAAATAGAATTATTGCTTGATTAAAGTCATTGTTGAGGGGAGATTATAGGGGGTACATCATTACGCAAAATCGATTTTACGCGTTTTAGTATCATCATTCTATCAAAACACATGTTGAGGTAGTATCGCAGATGATTTAAAAAATGAAGCAGGCTCCCGATAAAGGGAAATCCTGCTTCTATACAAATGTTGGGGCGGCAAATCGGTAATAAATAACCGGTGTGCCGTCTTCTTTTACATTGATTATATTGATGAGACGATGTAGAATTTCGGACGTTAGTTCGATGAAAGTTAAAAAATAGAAGAAGCTCTTCTTTTAACTTGTCGATTACTTTCAAGCATGGAGATCATGTCATTTTTCTTTTCTGCAAGCTGAGTGAGTTCGCTATTATTATCCACCACGATTTCTAAATACTCATCATGATGATTTTTTCATTTGCGAGCATATTGATTCTCTGTCACAGTGATACATTGAATTATGTCGACAGGGAGTTAATAAGATTGCGATTCTGTATTTTTAAGTTGTGATGGCAACATTGTAAAGAAAAATGAATACAATTACACCGCATATAAGTTTTGGGAGGACAAATGAACGAACTTCATTGGAAAATTCCTCACTTAAATCGAAATTGAGTAATCCATTTACGTATGATAGTTACAGAAATACCTATAGTTATCGACAAATTTCGGGTTGTCACTGTGACTTAAAATTATCCATCTACTTTGGCGAAGGATATTGATTATTTATCTAAGGATTATAAGGTGGAGTATTTACAGCCGGTGGATATGTTTCCGCATACGGCGCATGTTGAGGTAGTATCGCAGATGATTTTAAAAGAAGAAGCAGGCTCCCGATAAGGGGAAATCATGCTTCTATACAAATGTCGGGGCGGCAAATCGGTAATGAATAACCGGTGTGCCGTCTTCTTTTACATTGATTATATTGATGAGACGATGTAGAATTTCGGACGTTAGCAATCAAAGTTAAGAAATGGAAGAAGCTCTTCTTTTAACTTGTCGATTACTTTCAAGCATGGAGATCATGTCATTTTTCTTTTCTGCAAGCTGAGTGAGTTCGCTATTGTTATCCTCCACCATTCTAAATACTCATCATGATTGATTTTTTTCATCTGCGAGTATATTGATTCTCTGTCATAGTGATACCTTGAATTATGTTGACAGGGAGTTAATAAGATTGCAATGCTGTATTTTTAAGTGATTGTGATGGCAACATTGTAAAGAAAAATGAATACAATTACACCGCATATATTTTTTGGGAGGACAAATGAACGAACTTCATTTGGGAATATTCCTTATTTAAATCGAAATTGATTAATCCATTTGCGTAGGATAGATACAGATATACCTATATTTATCGACAAATTTCGGGTTGTCACTGTGACTTAAAATTCAGTTTAATTATTGCTAATAACATAAATAAACTAGGTAATAGAAAAAATAAAGGTAAGCTTAAAAAATATGGAACTACCGTTACTGATTCGGTGATATGGTCAGAAAGGTCGAAACTAATAAAGGTGGAATACAGGGATAAAATACACATGGTTGGAACGACTAATACTCGATAGGGGATTTTAAAGATGTATTCTAAACCTTTTAAACCTGCAAAGGAAAAAATACAAATTTTAATAATCACACCTAATGCGATAATAAACACGGCGAATGCATCTAATCTTTGTAAGAAATCGCCTATGTTAATTAAGCGAGATGCACTTACAAGTGGAAAATTACTTCGAATTGCGATGGAAGTGCCTAAAGAAGTAGTTATAATTAGAGTTCCTATCGTCAACCAAAAGCCGGATGAAATTACAGAGTAAATTAATGTATGTCGTACATATTTTTGTTGTGGCAAATTAGAGAATAAAAATGTTAATGTAAATAATTGACCATATGGTCTAATGAGTTCATACGGGAAAATGGTATCTAACACTGGTGTTATACCTGTAGCTAAAATAGGTGTAATTCTCTCTAATTTTATGTCACCATCTCCAATTAATAGAAAGGTCATAATGATAAGGAACAAAATGGCGTATGGTGTAAATACTTCTGTTACTCTTCCTAAGACTTCCATTCCTAAATAGATGATGTAGGTAAGGATTACTATTAAGCTAAAATTACAAATTTCTACAGGAGTGATAGGAAGAATAAATGTTGTTACCAATTCTCCAAAATCACGAATAACCCTAGTTGCTAAATAAAAAAAATAGATAGTATATATATACGTAATCAACATGGAAATTGGACGATTTAATATGTATTCAATCATTTCAGAAAAGTTTTTATTAGGTAATATTTCGTGAAAATGATAGTAAAATAAGGTAATGAAAATACCAATTATGGAAGAACATAAAACAGTAATCCAAGCATCTTGTTTTGCATCTACACCAATTCCTATAATTAGAGAACTACCTAAATTAAATCCAATAACAAGGTTGAATAATTGGTTTAAAGAAACCTTTTCTTTTAACACCATTTCTTAAGCTCCCTTTAGGAATAAATAATTTCTGATACGTTTTATTATTTATTAAAACCCTGAAAATATTCCAATAAATAGAAAATACTTTAGATGTTTGTTACAGTTGCACGATTTATTTTAGAGATTCTCAGTACACGTTCGGTATTCTCTTATAGTCAAGTAGAATCTCCACCAAATATATGATTTGTAATCTACTTGACATAAAAAAGTGTAGCCTATTCAATTTTAAAAGGAAAAGAAAGAGACGGTAGAGAATAAATATATTGGGTAACTTTAGGTGAGAGTAGGGATATGTTATAGAATTCGAGGATTATTTAAGATAGAAATATCATAAGCGGCTAAGATTATACAAGGTGGTGGAACAAGGTCCTAAACAAAGGGAATATAATGGAGTAATAGAGCTTACTCCTTCTTCCTTGATGGCAGCTGTTTAAAACCAGAAGCCACCATTATGAACTTACTTTAAAAGATATATTGAATGCCAAAACAAACAGAAATAAAAATTCAATAAGATTAAATGGGGAGAAAATGTGTAATGGCATCATGTTTTAGCATTTAGTTGGTTTATTAAAAGAGAGGCTATATCTATTTAAAGCAGAAAGTGTTCAAGCCTTTTTATAATTTGAAAACGCTTTCCTTAACAGCATTTCCTTACACTAAAGCCCTCATTATTTCGATTCTAACTCAAAGGCTTTATTAAAAGTATATTTGCAATGTAGTTTTCTAGTTTATAAACGTAGTAAGAGGAGGAAGTTATGGGGAAATCAACTTTTTATAACCCGATTCTAGAACCTGGGGCAGATCCATGGGTGTATAAGGATAAAGATACTTACTATTTTATGGTCACAAAAAGGACAAGGCTTGATTTATGGAAGTCGCCAACATTAAGTGGAATGGCACAAGGTAATTGTAAAACGATTTGGACTGCTCCGAGTGAAGGAATCAATTGTGCTAATATTTGGGCTCCAGAAATTCATCGGATAAATGGGAAATGGTATATATATTTCACGGCAAATGACGGGATAGGGGATGATCAATCAAGGAAGATATTTGTGCTAGAGAATTCGGCGGAAGATCCGTTTGGCGGGAATTGGATAGACAGAGGATATGTAAATACAGAATATCCTGGTTTAGATGGAACGATTTTTGAACATAAAGGTTGTCTTTATTTTGTATATGCTGGATATGGGAACTTTCCTGCGTATGGATCAGCTCTATATATAGTTGAGATGGAAAATCCGTGGACACTTACTGGTCCCAACGTATTATTATCAAAACCTGAGTATAATTGGGAAAAGCAAGGTGGAATGGCGATTAATGAGGGACCTGTAATGTTAAAGAGGAATAATAAATTGTTTCTAATCTATTCTGCTAGTACCACTTGGTCTGATGATTATAGTTTGGGAATGTTAACAATCTCTGAGAATATGGATGTCATGAATCCCGAAGTTTGGCTTAAATCTACTGAGCCTGTGTTCAAGAAAAGTATCGAAAATAAGGTATTTGCTCCTGGCCATAATAGTTTTACACAATCTCCTGACGGGACAGAAGATTGGATTGTTTATCATGCTACTTCCGAATCAGAAGGAGGAAGCCAGCGACGAAGTGCTAGAATTCAAAAATTCAATTGGAATGCCGATGGTTCTCCTAATTTTGGAGTCCCGTTATGTACATCAGCACCGATTACCATTCCTTCTGGTGAGTGATGAGTAGGAAACAGAGGAATGGTTCTCCTATTCTCCTTATATTCTAAAAAGTAGAAGGAATTATGACACGTAAAGAACAAAATTCCTACCACCTAAATACGCTTGAACCGTTTATAAAACAGACGAATAAACCTAGTTCCATCAGTACTAGAGTTTTAACTATAAAGTATAGGAACCCAGTTATTATGTTTGGACTGGATTTTACATGTCGTGTGAAAAAATAATATTTTATTAAAATTTTGGCTCTGTTAAAGTCTGTTGTTGATAAATTGATTAACAGGAACTTATGTTCTATAATGGGTTTAACTATATAAAAGTGGTGATAAACGTGA
>NZ_JBQHVO010000109.1:0-5253 GCF_052064465.1 Niallia sp. HCP3S3_B10
ACCATACTTAAATCAAGCGATTGGAAAACCCGTTCACTTTGCCTTACAGGGATTAAAAGGTTTTTAAAAAAGAAAAAAACGAAATTTTGATAAAAGAAAACATTTAGAAAACGGATACAAAATTAGAAGTTTTACTTTATAAAAAGGGAGCTATAAAAAACTCCCACAAAAACTTGACTCAATCCAATATCTTTATATGAATACTTTTTAAAATAATTGACAGTAATATTATCTAAATAGCTCTCAATATTCTCTTTTGCAACTTCTATACTATACTCTAGATCAAATTCTTCAATACTTGTTTCATCCAGTTTAAATTCATAGTTTAATAAAGCATTCAAATTATAACCTCCATAATACTATGCTTTTATTAAGTTCCTATTCTCACTTACAAAAAGCTGCCATTCTTCCGGTAACTCACTTAAAAGCCCAATCCACTTTTCTTTATCTAAATTAAAAAATTCGTACACAACATTCCCATATTTCCCCTCAGCATTTTTAAATAATTTTAGACGGCCAGCAAAGTTAATGAAAAACCTTTCTTTATCTCCCTTATATTTTAGGCTTGAAAACCTATTCAGAATAAATTCAAAATCATTCCACAACTGTCTTGTTAGTTCAGATATAGCATAAAAATGAGGAATGGAAAAATGGCATCCTCCTAAACAATCCCTGCCCGGATATGGACAATTCGCTTCTCCTATTAAGCATTGAACATCTTTCTGTTTACTAGTCAATTTCATAAATAGTATTTCTTCAAACTTTTGTTGAGTTTCTTGTGAATCCATTTCTAAGATTATATTTTTTACTATTTCTTCATCCTCAGATACAGCCAGTAAAAAACTAGCTACCGACTCAAGTTTAAACACACCTCCGAATGAATCTAGAAGTGAATTGTTCTGTTTTGTTTTTTCAAAAAGTGACGTGGTTTCTCCGAATAAAATATCGGTAAAAGTATCAGCAATAAAACCGAAGTGGTCGTTTCTTGAAAAGAGTTGTGAAGTAAGGAAGTTTATGTCCTCTTCAGTAAAAAGCAAATAAATATTTGTAGTTTCAATGTTCTTATGTCCACGAAATTGTTTAAGTATTTCTATTTCATGTGGTCCATTTACATTTTTTGAAATACGCAACAAAAATGTGAATAATGAACGGTTCATTTTTAAAGTATCGAATTGAACACCGCTAAAGGATCTAAAAAAATTTTCTTTAACTTTATTCCTAAATCTATTATCTTTTGTCATAAAATTAATAACGGATTGAAAACTATCGTTTAAAAGCCTTGTTCTAATTTCACAAAGAGTCACTGCAGTTGCAAATGCGATTAATAACTTATCCGGAATAAATAAATACCTATCTGCATTATTTTTTGAAAAGTTATATGTTTTTATTTGTAGTCTTCTTAATAATCTTTCAGCGTCCGTTTTACTAATTTCATTATTTTCCATCCATTCAATTGTCGGTTCGATATAAGTATCCTCAAATGACACTCTAGGAAAATGAAGATAGTCAGGTGTTCTCCAAATATTTGTTAAATGAAGAATTACATATAACCATGCAGAATCATAACGATCATATACCATATTTATATTCTTATTTTCTTCATTTGCTAGAACTGCTTTTTTTATACTATTAATTGCATTACTCTTATGAAAACTAACATTTTCAGAAACATAATCGAATAGATTTCTATATTCTTTTGGCGTATATAAACTTTTTATTTTTCTTTTTTGTTCTCGGTCATAAGGATTAATTATTTCATTCATTCTAAATGTAACTTTATTTTGCATTTTTTGAGATAAATGAATTGCTTGTAAAAAGCTATATAAATGCTTTTGAAAATGCAAAGGGTATTTTTTAAAAAACGCAAAATTCAATTCCTTTGAGGAGCAATTGTATATTTCCTTTGATAAAATAGAATTCATATCTTTAGTTAAATTTACAAGTACACCAATCCTCTGTAATTTATCATCGTAAGAATTTGGATTCCATTCATTTGATTTACTCTTAATGTATATATCCCAAAGCTTTTCAGTTTCAATAAGATGTTCAAAAAAGGAGAATTTCTCCATTTGAAGCCGGTGCTTAATATTATCATATATAGTTCCAACATCTGTATAATATTGCTGGGTATATACTAACCGGTTAAAATTCTCTTCTACTGAACTTTTTAGGTAGATCACCCTCTTATTTAAAAATCTATCAGCGCTGGCAACAATAACAGGAATTTTAGTTTTTCTGATTTCATACATATCCGGATCATAATTAAATTTTTCAATTACCTCATTCCGGGTAAACCACTTCTCATTCAATAACTTTAGCAATATTTCTTGCTGTTTTTTTAGTTGGATCACTTTCGATTTTTTAAATAACGTTAAATTACTTGAAATTTTCTTTTCTACTCGTAAAAGACGTTTTTCTATTAGCTGAGTCAACCTCTTAGCAGTAATATTTAAATACATCATTACTTGTTTTCTATTCAGAAACTCCGACTCTTCAAGATCTTTTTTAAGTTTTTCCTCACTCGACACTACGATATTCCTTTTTTTCATTAAGTTATGAATATCGAACTTTCTGACGTACATCAAATCTACTTTAGTTGAAAGCTTAATAATTTCAATCCCTTTTGATTTTAAATATTTCTGGAAGTTATCACTATTTTTCCTACCTAGTAACAACATAGCATCTTCAAGTTTAAAATGATTTAATAAGAACAGTTCAATGCTATCTTTTTTAAAGAAGCGCTTAATATTCTCGTATTTCTTTTCTTTAATAAAAATTAGTGGATACTTCATCTCCACTAGTTCTATTTTCCCTTTATTAGCAAGTTCAATTAATTTTAATATCCCACTTGACCTAAGAGAATCTTTTGAGGAATTTGAACCAAATTTTCCCCACACCTCTAAATCTATATAGTGCTTTTTTATAAAATCTTGTTCCCATTTTTCTTGTTTTTTCTTGAAATCCTCAATATGTGATCTTTTATATAAATTTTTACCATTCTCCACAATAGTTTCAACGTTTAGAATTCCTATATTTTGAATTTGTTCAAATTTCTTTTTTGTAAAGCCCAAGTATAATCTGGATTGATTACTACTGATATATTCTTGCATATCAGATATATTTAATTGTTTTCTATTTTCTACGCTTGAAAGCTTATTCTCACCACTTTCTACTAAATGTAAAACTGCTTTCTTATTAACAAACGTCATATCATATTTTTCTGAAAGCTTTACAACTTCTATATCTTTGCTCATTAAGATTTTTAAAGTATACTGAGGACTTGATTTTCCTATTATTTTCATAGCCTCATTTAAATTAATATAATCATTTAAAAAATATTCAAGACTTGCTTTCTTAAAAAACCTTTTTATATTTTTGTATTTGTTGTCTCTTATTGAAACAAGTGGGTAATCTAATTCAACCATTTCAATAAGGCCCTGATTTGCTAAGGAAATTAATTTTTTCACCCCAGAAGAACGCAAACTATCTTTATTAGCGCTGGACCCTAATTTTGACCACACATCCAAGTCTATAAAATATTCATTAAAAAAATTTTTCTCCCAAGCAACATGTTTTAATAATTTTTCATATTCAACATATTTCACATTATTAATGTCTACAATTTCTAAGACACCATGTTTTTGTAATATTTCAGTCCCTTTCCAACGAACACCTAATTGAAAATAGGGACTGTTTTTATCACATAGTTCCCTTATTTTTACTAACATTTTAGAAACCTCTCCAATTACTCATAACTTTATTGTATATTTCGATGTTCTGCTCACGCGTTAGTGCTTGTTGCAAATAAATACCATCATCTTGATCTTCTTCATTACCAATTTTAGTTGCTACTTTTTCCATCATTTCTTTAATTTTTTTTCTTGTTACCCTTCGTTCTAAATACGCCATAGCAGACAACAAACTTCTGTCTCCACGTGAATCTCTTAATTCTTCAATACCTAAGCCTTGATCGATTAACATATTTGTGAAAACAGCTCTACCAATATGTGTACCCCAAGGTAAAGATTCAAGAAATTCTACATCCTCATAGTATCTTTCCTTTCTTAACTCATTCAAAAATATTTTTTTTACACGCTTAAATTTATTTGCATAATTTGGTCCACTTATTGGTACACCAGTTTTATACGATACAAATAATGCATCTTCTACCTTTAATTTTTTCTTACTTTTTAATTCTTCAAGTTTTGTAATATGATCATCATATAATTTTTGTAGTAAATTTGAATGGATAATAAATTGAGGTCTTGGTCTTTTTACTTGGTTATACTGGTTATTTTTTAAATTGGGAAACAATTTATCTTGGTTATCATCAATATTAACAAAAAATGATTTGTTTTCAGTCCCCCTATAGCCCCTTGGTTTTAATGAACTTTCTGTTAAATTAACTACCTCTCCTACTCTTAACCCACCAAAGAATTGAAAGTAAACTCCTAGTGCAATATCTTCTGCATGAGTTTGAGCAATATTAATAAACAGCTTAGCGAGTTCTAGTCTTCCTTCCCCAAAATCTTTTAAGGTAGTCATATCATTATCATTTTTCTTATTTGGTCTTTCAATATCCAATACAGAATCTCCAAATGGTGAAATTAATATTTCCTTACCATTTTTATTGATTTTTTTTATTATTTTTGGGTCTTGGTCAATTGAATCTTGTTCTTTTAAAAAGTTATAGAATCTAGTTAGTGTTTTTTCCCAATAATCAATTGTTTCTGAATTTCTACCCAAATAAGTTCCATAGGTTATAAAGTTAGCCCCATGCTTTAGCTCTAATGCTCTTATACCCTTTTCCTCTAATTTACTATACTCTCCTGAATCATCATCCTCTATTTGAGTATAAATATAGTTTAAAAACATACATATAATCCTTCCAGCCCTTAGTTGAGTACTTGGTGATAACTGCTTATTTACAAAACACTTAATTATAAAATTTGATATTGGATGTGGAATAATCAATTTAGATTTATTATCTCTTAATCCAATAATAACGATATTACCTGCTTCTAACCTTCCACCAATCCTTTCACTTTCTATTGAAACTTCTCTTGGTATCCATGTAAATTTTTCATCAAGTGGTATATACACTGGTCTACCTCCTACTTCAATATATATTTAAAGTATAACTCACTATTTGAAATGTGAGAAAATAAGGACCACCCGTGAGAACGGGTGGTTTTCTCTGCGGCTGAAAGCCTTTGTTACTGACCAAACCCTAAAGGGCTACTGAAAGGTTCG
>NZ_JBQHVO010000110.1:0-4884 GCF_052064465.1 Niallia sp. HCP3S3_B10
CTACCAGTGTCTTGTATTTCATTTAAAAAACTTAACTAAATAATAACCCAGGCCCCATCTAAAACATAGGTGGGGTCTATTTGACGCTTACTTACTAAAAATAGAATACCGTCGAATTATGCAGAAATTTGGAATTTTATGTTTCAAATATGTTACGTTTATGTTGCATAACTCACAGGTTAAAATATTTTTTAATAAAAGGTATTAGGAATCGTCAAAGAGAGGGGACTATTTTAAAGGGATAATAGATTCTACTATTTGGTTGAAAGGAAGAAAAATAAAAATAATCCCCACTCATGTAATAGGGATTATTTTTACACTATAAATTTTATTAAGTTATTTTACTTCTTGTTTTCCTGTTACTTTTCCTTCGATTACCGCAGAAGATTTTACATCTTCGCTTGCATAGTAAACATTTCCATCAATAGTAGTGTCTTTTGCAAGAGTAAAGCCTTTTGCTTCAACGTATACATCACCTTTAACTGTACCATTTTGAATTTTAAAGTTTTCACTTTTCACTGTCATTTTTGGTACTGTTAATGTATAAGCAGCAGTCACATTGCGATCTTTATCTTGTGAATATAAACCTAATTTACGGTAAAGACCTTGAGATTTGTCATCTTTATTATAGAACTCGCCATCAACAACTAGTTCATTATCTAATGTAACATTACCAAGAGTTGTAAAAATCCAGTTTCCATCTTTGCTAGCAGCTTTTACTAGAGTCTCAGGGTCATAAGTAATGGAAGCAGTTGATACAACTACATCTTCAGGTTTAGCTCCAACACCAGTAATTGTACCTTCGATAACTGCAGTGTCTCTGGCTTCTTGAGTTGCAAAGAAAACATTACCATCAATTGTAGTATCTTTCGCTAGAGTAAATCCCTTTGCTTCTACTACAACATCACCTTTTACAGTACCGTTTTGGATTTTGAAGTTTTCACTTTGTACTATCATTTTAGGAACAGTAAGTGTGAAAGTTCCTGTAACATTACGTTGTTCATCTTGTGTATATAATGCTAATTTACGATAGATTGGGTTTGCTGCCTCATCTTTATCATGGAATTCGCCAGCTACAACTAAGTCTCCGTCAAATGTTAAATCCTTCGTTGCTGCTACAATCCAGGTTCCCTCTTCACCTAGTGCTGCTGCGAAAACAGCTGGATCATCTGTTATTGATGCTGCTGCCACTGCATCTGCTTCTTTTTCCTCAGGTTCTGCTGCTGGTTGTTCCGCAGGAGTCTCTTCCTCTTTTGGTTCTTTAGCTGCATCATCTGATCCACAAGCTGCTAGTAAGCCTACTAACAATGTCGGTACTATTAACGCTTTCAATTTCATGATGTTTTTCCCCCAATAAATATGTTTTTAAGATCTTTTTAAGTAATTCCATAAAAGAGTAAGAATTTTTGTCACTTAGTTCTATATATTATAGATAGTTCCGAATCCCTCTCAATCATCAATAATATGTATCGGGGTTGCCCAAAACATTTCTTTCCATCATCACTTTCCAATTAGATTTTGATTTTGGTAAGGTTTAATTATGTTTAATCAAAAACTATTAATACCCGATGAGCATATTAATGGACAACCTATTTATAATAATCAACTCTTTTAATTAATCACCTCCTATAATTAAGGTTTTGCTTAGTAGATTTGAATTACCTTAAATAAAGAAGAACAGTCTTTATAGATTAGAAAATTTCAATATATTAAAATTGCTCTTTTATGGCGATTTAGGTGTTCCAACTGTTTTTAGATTAATTAGCTCAGTATTTTCTATCTGCGTAGAAGTTGATTTTTCCTGCACGACAGGATCAGGAGAACTTAATAGTCCTAGATAAAACCATCCAATAAAAAGGAGAATGGCAATAGCTCCTATTAACATGGAAATTTTTTTTACATTCACTTAAGATCCCTCCCCCTATCCAATCTTTATTGATTAGATAATCTCAAAAATATGTGCAGATATAATTGAAAAGATATGAATTTTTTATGACCATTAACAAATATAAAACTTTTGTTAATGAAAAAATTTTTATTCAACTATTTCATATTCTTAAAAATGTATAGCAACAACTAAATGATTGCTTTCAAGTAAATGAACATTATTGGAACGAGAGGTAGCCACTTAAAGTAAAAGTCTTAATTCTAGACCACTTTTAACATGCAGTTCCAGAATAAGCGTAAAAATTAAGCATATTGATATAATAGTAGTGATTGATCTTATATATTTTCTATTCTTCAAAATCCCCTTTTCAAAAAATGATTTAAAGCTTAATTTTTTATTCAAAATCAAGCTCTCTATACTTTTTTCTTTTGTATACAATTTGAATATGTTCCTTTAAAAAATAACAAAAAATTGAAAAGGATTATATATTTTCTAAATCTGAATTTGGGGCTAAATGAGAATTCCTATATCCCAGAGATAATAAGATGCTTTTTCGAAAATCATTGAACACCGTTTGACGAAATAGATTAGCATTTTTTAATGACAGTTTCTTACTAATATTCCCGACACTAGGATATATACCTTCCTTATGCAACTCCAATATCACACTTTCAATCCGAACCTTCATTTCTTCAATATTCTGATTTTTCTTTTCGCTATAATATTCTTTATACTTAAGACTAATTTTTTCACAAAGGATAGGGTGATATCTTTTTGCAGTCTTATAGGATATATCATGTTCACTTAACGTTTTATTTAAACTCTCCGGTATATCTTCAGCTAAAGCATTATTTAAAATTTCTTCAGTTTTCTTAAATCTTTTCGAATCAAAATCACGTTTATATGAAGAAAACCTACTTACTATCTTTTCGCATAATTCAGGAAAGTAATAACCTGCGAATTTTCCGGTAATTCTCAGGTCTTTACAGACTTGATTTAGGCTCCTAGGAGTATCCTTTGCTATCTCCTTTAATAAATGTTTCCTTAATTCTTCCATTGAAATCTTAGTTTCTACTTTCAATATTATATTATTATTAATTTTATTACTTGATTTATTCGACAGATTAATAAGATCAAAAATGGTATAATTGAGTTTACTGCAGATTGTGAGTAGCGAAGCTGGGTTTGGTATATGTTTATTCTTTATCCAATCTATTAAAGTAATATATCTTACATCTAAAAAGCCCGCAAAGTCTAATAAGTATTCAAACCCTAAATCATCCTTTATTTTAGGAAGAATTAAACTCATAAAATTTCTACTTGGGAATGATGTTAACTTGGGTCCTTGCTCCATTAGTTGCTTATAATTTTTAATTACAAAATGCTCATCATTAGTCAATGGGTCATTGGAAATAGAATCTCCATCTTCACCTAACCACCCTGAACAATATTGACAATATCCAACAATTAAATTTCGATGCACAAATCCCAGTTTTTTATTACAGTTTGGACATTCTTCCTTAATCCTTGTACTATGTATTTCACACTTGTTGATACTAGGTACTAACCAAATTAATGGCTCATATATTTCTCTTGATTCCTTCTTTAGATAGTTTAAACACAGTGGACACCATCTTCTATTTTTAGACACAATATTATTAGAAAGAATACCCTTCCAATTTTTAAACGTCATATGTTCTATGTCGTTCCGTCCGGTTAACTTTTCAAGCACTTTAATAAACTCAATATTTATTGTACTTATACCATTTATAAGATTATATCTATTAGGTGCCAAATTTTTAGCAAACGCATCAGCTAAATAAGGTAAACCTATATAAGATCCAATGAGTTCATTTAAAAGAGTAGTAACTCTGACATTATGACTTTTTGCTATTCTACAAATATAACTAGTTAAACTCTCAATATACGGAGTCCCGATGCCTATCGGTTCTATATTATTATACAATACTGTTCTTGATGATAAAAAATCACCTAATGGATTTTCACTTTTTCTTAAACTTTCTATTAGAGAATTCATTACTCTTGTCCCCCAAAATCAATGCTTTTAAATAAATTAAGTTTTTAACAACTTAATCATTTTCTTCTATTTGAAAAAGATATTAATAATTGAGTGAAAAAACATGATATTCACTCAATTATTATATATATATATTCATTTTTCACCTATAGAGTTTTCTTTCGCTATTTCGCTAAAATCGGATTCATCTTCCCTTACTGTCCCAACTTGATCCCTATGCGGATTACGTTGACCTGGCTTTGAACGTTTATGCTTACCTTTGTCAGTACTCTTATCATCTTCCTTCTTTTGAGAACCACTCTTTTTAACAGATCCATACAAGATTTCCTGCAACTCTATCCTATCTTCCTCTTTTTCTATGAAATCACTTTCACCTTTAATAGCTTCTCTAGCTAAAGTAAGAATCTTCTTTTGATTTAATGAATTTCTCTCTAAATGTTCGATTGTTATTGTTTTATCACTTGAACTCAATGCGTCTGATAGCTCCCTTTCTAACCACTGTTTAAGAAGTCCTATACAGCCAATACTAAAGTTATACAAATATTGAGTATGATCAAGAAAATTCGGCTCTTCTTCTACAGGAATAACCTTCTGCAGAGTATACACTACACTCTTAAAGAATTTTGCATCTGGATAGGTTACACTTAGTTGGACAGATTTATTAAGGTCATATAAACTTAATTCATTAAAGTTGGGGAGAATGAACTATGACCAAAAGAGAAAGAAGAACATTCACGAAAGAATTTAAAGAACAAATTGTTCAGCTGCACCTTACAGGTAAATCTAGAAGTGAAATTATCAAAGAATATGAGCTGACGCCATCTGCCTTTGATAAGTGGGTTCGCCAGCATAATACAAGTGGATCGTTTGAGGAAAAAGACAATAGAACTCCGGAGCAAGAAGAATTAATTCGGCTTCGTAAAGAAAATCAACGGCTAATGATGGAGAATGATATTTT
>NZ_JBQHVO010000111.1:0-4823 GCF_052064465.1 Niallia sp. HCP3S3_B10
AAAAACACCTCCGAATAATGTCACAATACTTATCTCAAGTATTGCCATTTTGGAGGTGTTTTATATTGTCTCACTATTTTAGGTTAGTCCAACTAGCTAGAACGGTTAACCCTCTTTTTTTGTCTCCAACAATCATAATAGGATAATTATGGTAGAATAAAACAAACGACACTTCAATTAGTGGAGGCTTAATAACCATGAATTTTGACTTAGATAGGTACTTAGCATTACAAGAAGCTGAAAATGCATTACTTGAGAACACATACCCCATTGGAGCTGTAATAGTTGATGAAGATAATAATATAATTTCCAAAGGACGAAACCAAGTGCATCCACATCAAAATGCAACGGCACATGCTGAAATTATTGCGATAAGAAATGGCGGTCCGTCAATTTTACATGGAAAAGAAAGTCGTCAGAAATATACTATTTATACCTCTTTAGAGCCTTGTCCGATGTGTACAGGGGGCCATCTTATTTGCCAATATGAAAAAGGGCATCTGGTTATTAAACGACGACATAGGATTTGGAGGCTATAGAAAAATAAAAGATGCTAATCTATTGATGAACGGTTTGATGAAATCGAGATGGTGTGGGAACCTTATGAAGATTTGAAAAGAAGACAACAAGAGCTACTGAGTAAATGGTCTACTAATCCAAATCATATCGTTCACTTGAGAAATACTTTAAAATAAACGAACCTTCTATTCAGTGGGATTTTCCTTCCTCCCCACTGATAGTTAGTTGTTCCTTTATAGATAATTGAATTCCAACCTATCTTCTACAAACCTACTATGCAAGAGTTGTGAGCCTTATTGACGTTTATGAGTTAGTGAAAAAACTAGCTGTGTTTGCTAGCCTTTTGGAAGAACTCTAATGATAGATACATCTTTATATCCTATAAAAAATTCTCTATGGAGAGGGCTGAAACTTCTTGAATGAAAACAATTTTTGCTTTGATCCAACTCAAAGCAGTTGTAAATGTCCTGTAATTTCATCTACATTGTTTCTATATCCTAAAATGGCTAAACAAGTATCTGTCTTTTCTCCATGAAACATGGTCAAGCCACTGTCTGTTATTAATTTAACTGCTTCTCCCTTTTCGATGGCTCTATTTTTCACTTCATGTAATTCGTCTAGACTTTTGACGTAGACACATATTTTAGTCGAAGATTCGCTGAACCATTTTTCTAATATCGCTTGTGTATGCACATCTTCGCGCTTTATCATATCTAATACTAATCCTAAGCTTGCGTGACTACCTTGGGCTACATATTTCCCCTTTGTCATACACAAATCTTTTCGAACTACAATAACCATTTTTGTTTCTGTTGCCTTCCTCTCCAATTAACGTCACCCTCTATATATTATTCTTCGGAACTTTTTTGTAATTTTCAAAATTCAAGCTCCGATTGCTATACTATTCCGTGATAAATTTATTTGTTACTTGTTTAAATAAAATCTTACCTAAGATGAAAAAAACCAAAAAAGCAAAAATCCCTTCACTTTTTTGGCTGATTATTTTTCTTAAATCATAAATGTCCTTTGCTAATCTAATTTCATCCCTCGCTTGAAATAGCAATCGGTGTTACTGCCTTAGATCGATCTACATAAATAAATCCATCATAGCGGACTGAAACTTTTGATGGTACATAATTCCCATAATGTTCATATGCTGCCTCATAGATTACCCCTATGGCACGATGACCGATTGTATGCTCAAAAAAGTAACGGTTTTCCTCTGTAAAGGTTAGATATTTATTAAAGGAGCCAGCACGATGAAGTTGTGCTTCCCAGCTATTAAGTTGTGCAGGAGGAATATCCATTATTTTATAGCGATCTCCCCATTTTTCTGCTGCAATGACGGTCCCCTTGTAGGTACCAAAACCAACTGCATACACATTTTCTGCTCCAAATTTTTCTTTTGCAATTTGCCCAACATTCACTAATCCTTCTTGTTCCATACTAGTAGCTCTTGCATCACCAATATGCGTATTATGTACCCAAACAATCCCCTTTGCTTCCTTCCCATAAAATTGGCTGACAATCTCTAAAGCTTCTACCATATGATAATCACGAATATTCCATGATTCGATATCGTCTGTAACCATTGCTTTATAATAGGCTTCTGCATTTTTGGATACTAACCCATTTATTTGTAAATTAAGGTAGGACTCTTTATCCTCTTCCATGTATTGCTTTCTTTTCGATACAATAGAATTTAGAAGCTCTAAATACTTCCTCTCTACAGCTTTCTCCCAAAAAAGCCGCAGACATGCCATATTGCTCTGGCCTTTTGTTATAGGGGTGAAAACAAGTAATTGCTTGCATCGCTTTATCCAAATCTGGTGAATTTATTTTTTGCAAATAAGCAACAATAGACTCCATCGATTCCCATAAGCTATAGACGTCTATGCCATAAAATCCAACCTTGTCTTCTTCCTTTTTATCAAAATTATATGCTTTTAGCCACTCAATAAGGGGAATGATTTCTTCATTTGCCCACATCCATGTTGGCCATCTGTGAAACTGAGAAAGTACTTCTCTAGCATGAGAATAATTTGAATGCCCTTTTACATACTGGTTCACTTCATAACAAGACGGCCAATCTCCTTCTACTGCAATAAAAGTAAAGCCATGATCTTGTATTAATTTTTTACTGATTTCTCCTCGAATGGTATAGAATTCTGCTGTACCATGGGTGGCTTCTCCCAGTAATATGTATTTTGCTTTACTAGCATTTTCGATTAAACCGTTTAAATCCTCTATATCATGAAAAGGCTGACTATATTGTTGGATATTTTCGATTGTCTTACTGATTTTTATGACCATTTTTTGTGCACATCCTTTCATTTGCTATTTCCTTTTAATGAATTCATTTTATTTTGTTCATTTAATTGCAAGGTATACTCCTTTATATTTAGCAAAACAAGGTATAAAGGTAAAAAAAGAAGGTGGAGACTCACGATGCACTCGCTAGTCTCCACCTTTTTATCTAATTTCCCCATTCGATTCGATTACTTCTTTATACCAATAAAAGCTTTTCTTCTTAATGCGGCGAAGGTCATGCGTTCCTTCTTCATGCTGATTGATATAAACGAAACCGTATCGTTTTTGGAATCCATTTAACCAGCTTAGAAGATCGGTAAACGACCATACACAGTATCCCATTAAGTCTACTCCATCAGTGATTGCTTCTTGCATTGCGTTAATGTGAGCGCGGATAAAATCAATGCGGTAATCATCATTGACGATATCGCCTTCTTCCAGCTTATCAAATGCCCCTAAACCATTTTCACTAATGAGAATAGGTAGATGATAGCGATTTGTAATTCTTCGAAGCGCTATCCGTAATCCTTGTGGATCAATATTCCAATCCCAATCCGTTCTTTCTAGATTTGGATTCTCGACTGTTTTATACACACCAGGTATTCCGGAATCCTGAGAAGTACCTTTTTTTCCAGACGTGTTCATTTCAGCACTACCTACTCCGCCTTCTAAAGGATTTTTCTCATATGTCGTTGTTTGATAGTAGTTAAGTCCCATGAAATCAGGAGTTCCTTCTTTTAATAATTCAAAATCCCCTTCTTCCACTTCTGGTGCTAACCCATTTGCTTCTAAATAGTTCCATGCAGCTTCCGGATATCTTCCCCAAGCATAAATATCCATCCACCAATGGCTATTCAATTCCTCTGCATTCTCTGCAGCAATAATATCTTCCGGCTTTGAAGTTAATGCATATGCAGGCGAGTACGCAAAGCTAGGACCAATTTTTCCATTTGGAACATATTGGCGGAATGCTTTAATAACACTCGCATTCGCTAAGTTTGCATGGTGATTTACTTGATAGAAACGTTTTTCATCTGTCACTCCAGGTGGATGTACAGCCATTCGGTAGCCTAAGCCAGTGAAAATATTTTGCTCATTTAAACTAACCCAATATTTCACTCGGTCTCCAAACTGTTTAAATAATTCGATACTATAATTCGTAAAATCCTCAATAATCTGGCGAGATTCCCACCCTGCATATTCATCTTGAAGAACTTGTGGAAGATCCCAATGATAAAGAGTAAGAACTGGCTCAATATTATACTTGATTAACTCATTAATTAAATTATTATAGAAATCAATTCCCGCTTGATTTACTTCTCCTCTTCCTTCTGGAAAAATACGAGTCCAAGCAACGGAAAATCGATAAGCCTTCATTCCCATTTCAGCCATCAGCTGCACATCTTCTTTATAACGATGATAATGATCTACTGCAACATCTCCATTTGTTCCTTTAAATGTTTTTCCCGGAATCCTAACAAATTTATCCCAATTTGAAACTCCTTTGCCATCCTCATTCCATGCACCTTCTACTTGATACGCTGCAGATGCAGCACCCCAAAGAAAATTATTTGGGAACGCTTTCATTGATTGATGAATCACTTCGCTCAACTCCTTAAATTCTTAGAAATAATACTCCTATTATAGATATATATTCTTAGCTAACATCCTTTTTTCATCACTACACATTTAGATACTGTATAAAACCACGTATAAAAAGTATAGTTCATTATAAAATAAGTATATACATTTAATAACATTTTCGCAATACATAGCTATCATTAACTTAGAAAACCTTTACTCCCTCTATGAAAAATAGACATATTTTATCACTTATAAACCATAGGAAATCTTACGCAGAAACAATTTAATAAATGAAAGAATCATAGATTAGGAATGAAGCTGTAACCGTCAAGTAGTTTTGAACACTTTTTGCTAATTAATTTTGAACACTTTCTCTTTCAAAAATTGTTGTTCTATTCTTTATTCTGTAG
>NZ_JBQHVO010000112.1:0-4808 GCF_052064465.1 Niallia sp. HCP3S3_B10
ATCGATTAAAGGCTCATTTAACGCAAGAAAACGAGTGATTTTGTACATCCTTACGCAAGCAAAATTGTACATATTTGTGTTGACATTTATATTCTCTAAGCCCACTAGAGCAGAAATCTGCATGGAAAGGTAACAGAGAAACGTTCTCTACGCCTTTCTTAACAAAAAACAGCATCAAAAGGTAACAAACAAAGAAACCATAAATCACCACACCAAAAACAAATCCTATCAAAAGAGCTGCCAATCCCATTGACAGCCCCTCCATAACTTATTATAAATGATCTGTTTTTTTGCTGTATTGATGTTTACCATTTTTGCGGTTTTTTTCACGCATCATGTTCTTTTCATGACGCAATGCATTGTTGTCTTTTGCTTTTTTATCATTATCAGAAGTATGTGGCATAATAAATACTCCTTTCAGCATCATCTTTTGTTCCATAGAACATTGATAGTATGAGTGAAAGGAGTAAACTTTATTCTATGTTAAAGCTGTTATTCCGAAACTTTATTTAAGAAGAAAATAGCGATCGTTCCTGCACCAGTATGTGAACCAACAGATGCACCAATAGAAGAAATGAATACGTCTTGTGGATGGAATTTTTCTACAATCATTTCTTTCACTTCTAAAGCTGTTGCTTCATCATCTGCATGGCTTATGGCAAACACTTGTTGATCCAATTTTTCGCCCCGCTCTTCTATTAGTTCCATCATTCTGCGCAAGAGCTTCTTTTTGCCACGAATTTTTTCAAGAGGAACCAATTTTCCATCTTCTACATGAAGAAGAGGCTTTATATTTAGTAACCCACCGAGAAATGCAGATGCTTTTGAAACACGGCCACCTTTGGCTAAATATTCTAGATCCTCCACTGTAAATAAGTGTTCCATATGCTCGCATAAGAACTTTAGTCGTGGTATAATTTCACTTACGTCTTTACCTTGATCTCGGAGTTTCACCGCTTCTTGAACAACTAAACCAGTACCTAATGATGCGCATTTGCTATCAATGATTGTGAAATCAAAATTAGGATATTCTTCCTTTACTTGCTCCGAAATCATTACTGCTGTTTGGTATGTTCCAGATAATTGCGAAGAAAATGCAACATACACAGCTTTTTCATTATTTTGGGCTAATGCTGTAAAAACATCTTTAAATAATGCTGGAGAAACTTGTGATGTTTTTGGAACTTGTCCACTGCGAATAGCATTATAGACAGTGGTTGGTTCAATTGTTTTTAAATCCTCGTATTCTATCCCGTCTAAATTAACTTTTAGCGGTAATAGTGTCACCTCATGTTTCTCATAATAGGATAGAGGTAAATCACTTGCACTATCTGCTAGGATTTTAAAAGTCATATTCATTCCACTTCTTTCTATTTTTTATAAAAACATATGGTAATTGGAGTACAGTTATGATAAATAACAATAATCTCTGTGAAAATGCCTTGTTTTTTGATAACAAGGCATACTTATTTGTAGTTTATAAAATTTCAAGGGAAAAAACAATGAATAGTAAATGCAATAATAGTAAAAATTACTATATAAAGTAATGGAGGATACATATGTATTGGTTATTAACAAAAAAATTGATTGTTGTTATTTTTGGGGCATTATTAAATGCTATTGCCATGAATTTTTTCCTAATACCTGCTGATGTGTATGCAAGCGGCTTTGCAGGAGTAGCTCAACTTGTATCAAAAGTAACACCAATTTCCACAGGGATATTATTATTTATTCTCAATGTTCCCATTGCTATACTTGGCTGGTTAAAGGTAGGGCGATCCTTTACCTGTTTTAGCTTCTTAAGCGTAGTTTTTATGTCTTTGTTTATGGAAATCATTCCCGTAACAAGCTATTCACATGATATTTTGCTGAATGCTGTTTTTGGTGGTGTAATTGCTGCAGTTGGCGTGGGGTTAACGTTAAAGTGGGGAGCATCTACTGGCGGAATGGATATTATCGCAATGATTCTTTCTCGGGTGCAAGATAAGCCCGTCGGTACTTATTTCTTTATATTAAATGGAGCAATTATCATTACAGCAGGCGCCATGTTCGGTTGGGAAAAAGCTTTATATACGCTAGTGAATCTCTATGCGGCAACAAAGGTGATTGATACGATACATACTGCACATCAAAAATTAACCGTGATGATTATCACAAAGAAAACAACAGAACTAAAGATTGCCATCCATGAAAAATTAGTTAGGGGTATTACAATTTTGCCAGCGCGGGGAGCATTTTCCAATGAACCAAAGGAAATGCTAATGATTGTTGTGACACGTTATGAACTATTTGATATAGAACGAGTCATTAAAGAAGTTGATCCACATGCATTTACCAATGTCGTGCAGACGACAGCAGTACTAGGTTTCTTTCGAAAAGCATAAAGGAGGTTGTTTGTTTGCAGAAAATACTAGCAGTTGTGTTATGTGTTATCATAAGTGGAATTATTCCGTATATGTCCACAGCATCGGCAAATTCTAATAAAGAAAAAGTGGATCTTTCTAATCTCTCTGTAAATGGGGCAAATGGAAATTATCTCGTTAAAGGGATGATTTCTGGTAGTGAAGATGATGTCTATTATACAGTGGAGGATGGCCACAATGAATTAATCGCCAAAAAGAAAGTGCCATTAACCAATCACAAATTTATGCTAGAAATTCATTTGAATAAGAAAGATCTTCCTACGAATGGAACGGTTATTTTATACTTTTCGGAAGAGGGAAAAGAGCCATATCCAGTGGTGTTAGAAACATTTTCTTGAACTTACGGCTTATTTCCATAACAGGCTTGCGAAACTACTAAAAAAAAGCTGTCCAATAAAGTATATCTCCCAAGCGTTTTCTTTTTATACGCTTGTAAAGAGTAACTTTATTTGGACAGCTTCATTCATTATTGTGTGTGAATTTGATCCAGCTCTTTTTGTAAAGCTGCTAATTGCGACTGTTCGGCTGTAGTTGTGTTCGAATATGCAGAGCTAATGGCATTCTTTGCTTTATCAACTAAGCCGTCTAAATCTTTGCCGTTCGCATATTTAGCTACTTCAACTGCTTGTCTGGCTTCTTGAAAAAGTCTATTTCCCATTTATTCTAATCCTCCATGAAATTGTCTTTCATTTGACATTTTGTAGCTCTCAGCTTCAGCATATGTCATATGATAAGGGATACGTTCGGAATGCTTTGATACGGAGTCTACTCCTTGCTGTACGAAGCGTTTCGATTTATTTCGTTTTCCCATTCATGATCCCTCCGAGTGTTAGAGTATAATTGGAAAGACAAAGAAGCATTTCATTTTCAAGTGAAACAGTGATTTGCTGCTTCTATTATAGTATGGTCGAAAGTATCAGCTTTAAAGACGGTAAAGATACCCAACTTTTAAAGAGCACGAAGGTTTAAAGCCTCATTTAAATAAATAGCTATTCCGTCTTCTTCATTGGATAAAGTAATGTCATTAGCAAGGGCTTTTAACTCATCAATCCCATTCCCCATTGCTACCCCTTTTCCAGCATATTCAATCATTTCAAAGTCATTATCTTCATCCCCAAAGGCAATAATATTTTTTTGTGGAATTTGATAGTAATCAGACACCTTTTGCAATCCAATTGATTTATTTATCCCTGTTTTAACAATTTCAATGACATGAAATGGATCTGCCCAACGGCGATGGTCAATTAAATCTGCATGGACTTCAGATAAATGCTTGCGGATTGCAGGAACATGCTCTTCTTCTGCATGAATTAGGATTGAAGTAGGAGCACTTTCCAAAAATTCGAGTAGGTTTCCAACCGTTACTTTTGGATTTCCTAAGGAAAAAATATCGATTAGTTTTTCATCATGATAATGATAGTACACATCATCCATTACTTCTGCGATAATGTTATGAAAAGGATAATCATTGCACGCAGACACAATATCACGAGCTGTTTTTATATCAAGAGGGGAATGATAAAAACCCCAATTTGAATCTTTTGGATGATGAATAAAAGCTCCATTAAAGTTAACGATAGGAGTATGTAAGTTTAATTCATGATAAATCGCTTCGCTTGCGCGGAAAGGTCTCCCAGTTGCAATCATCACTTCATGACCATCATTCATCGCTTTTTGAATGACTTTTTTTGTAAGGGGAGAAATGGTTTTATCATCTTTTAATAAAGTTCCGTCAAGGTCTAAGGCAATTAGGTGTTTTTCTGTCATAGTGTCTCCTTTAGTGTCAATATAGTAATTTTAAATTCATCTTTTTAGGGGCGTAATTTTCGAAAAAAATGCCACTTCATGTTACACTTACTAATACATATAGAATATTATTACACTTTATTCGTTAATTCTACTTTTAGCTTGTTAAGTTATGTAAAATAAATGAAATAGTAGATAAACTCCCTTTATAATCTTTACAGTTTTCCCCACTTTTAACGGAGTGACATTCCCTTTAAGCTGGAGGAGAATGCGAAGAAGCTAATGGGAGAAGAACTGTCCGTAAAGGTCCGATTGGTTCAACTAATCATCAGTGGGGAAAGGGCATCCCACTGAAGAAAGTTTCACTTTATCCCACTCTTAACGGACAGTAACTCTCCCCTTTTAGCTGTAGGAGAATGCGAAGAAGCTAGTGGGAGAAGAACTGTCCGTAAAGGTCCGATTGGTTCAACTAATCATCAGTGGGGGAAGGCACCCCGCTGATGAAAGTTTCACTTTATCCCACTCTTAACGGACAGTAACTCTCCCCTTTTAGCTGTAGGAGAATGCGAAGAAGCTAGTGGGAGAAGAACTGTCCGTAAAGGTCCGATTGGTTCAACTAATCATCAGTGGGGGAAGGCA
>NZ_JBQHVO010000113.1:0-4253 GCF_052064465.1 Niallia sp. HCP3S3_B10
TATCTGAACTAACATCTATAGAATTATCAAAGAACAATATTTTAATTGGAAATTACCTCGAAAGAGGACTATAAACTTACTATACGAGGAGATAGGATAATGAAGAAATTTCCGGAGAATTTTTGGTGGGGTGCAGCTACATCTGGACCACAAAGTGAAGGTCGTTTTAATAAACAGCATGCGAACGTTTTTGACTACTGGTATGAAGTAGAACCAGAAGTATTTTATAACCAAGTTGGACCAGATACAGCATCTAATTTTTATAATAGCTATGTAGAAGATATTGCGCTAATGAAAGAGATTAACTTAAACTCTGTTCGTACTTCGATTCAATGGACTCGTTTAATTGATGATTTCGAGACAGCTAGTTTAAATGAGGATGGCGTAAATTTTTACAATAATGTCATAGATGAGTTTATTAAGCAAGGAATTACGCCTGTATTTAACCTGCATCATTTTGATTTGCCAGCAGAGCTTTATCATAAATATGGTGGCTGGGAGTGTAAGCATGTTGTGGAACTTTTTGCAAAATTTGCGCGTCGTTGCTTTGAAGTATTCGGCGATCGTGTGAAACATTGGTTTACTTTTAACGAGCCAATGGTCATTGTAGAGGGTCAATATTTATACCAATTCCATTATCCAAAACTAGTAAATGGGAAAAAAGCGGTGCAGGTAGCGTATAATTTAAATCTTGCTTCTGCAAAAGCAATCAAAGAATTCCGCGACCTGAAGTTGAATGAAACAGGAGCGAAAATCGGAACAATCCTAAACCTAACGCCATCTTATCCAGCCAGTGATAAGCCCGAAGATGTGGAAGCAGGCCGAATTGCCGATCTATGGCGCAATGAAATGTTCCTGCATGCGGCTGTTTATGGAGAATTCCCACCTGCATTAGTAGAACTTTTAACAAAAGATAAAGCAATTTGGGAATCAACGGAAGAAGAGCTTGCGATATTGAAGGAAAATACGATTGATACACTTGGAGTGAATTTCTATCATCCATCCCGTGTAAAAGCGCCAGACGTGGCGCCGAACAGTGTGGGTGACTGGATGCCAGACCGTTATTATGATAACTATGATATGCCTGGTCGTCGCATGAACTTAGATAAAGGCTGGGAAATCTATCCGAAGGCACTTTATGATATTGCTCTTAATATCCGTGATAACTATAAAAATATTGAGTGGTTCGTTTCTGAAAATGGGATGGGCGTTTCCCGAGAAGAACGTTTCTTAAATAAAGAAGGGGTAATTGAGGATGATTATCGTATCGAATTTATCCAAGAGCATTTAGAGTGGCTTCATAAAGGAATCGAAGAAGGCTCCAATTGCTACGGCTATCATTTATGGACGCCAATTGATTGCTGGAGCTGGATGAATGCGTATCGCAATCGCTATGGATTTATCTCCAACAACGTCCATACTCAAGTGAAGACAATTAAGAAGTCTGGTCATTGGATCAAAGAAGTAAGTAGCAATAACGGATTTTAATACTATTTTAATACGAAGATCATCGCACATTCTTTGCGGTGGTCTTTTATTACAGGATATAATAGAGTTGATGAAAACGTAGACATAATTGAGGTGGTGACAAAATGTCATTATTAGTAATGGATATAGGCGGGTCTTCCGTAAAGTTTGCAGTATGGGGAAAAGAACAGCTAGTAGAAAAAGGTTCCTTTGTTACACCAAAAACTTGGGAAGAGATGAAACAAGAAATGCTGCAGCTAAAAGAGAAAATGGCAGCGAAATACATGATTGAGGGCGTTGCGTTCAGTGCTCCAGGTGCAGTAAATCAAGCAAAAGGCGTTATTGAAGGTGCGAGCGCAGTTCCGTATATTCACTCCTTTCCTATTTTTTTCGAATTAGAAGAACTATTTGATTGCCCAGTTACGATGGAAAATGATGCAAACTGTGCAGGACTTGCAGAAGTTTGGAAAGGAGCAGCAACTGGATTAAAGAATGTGTTATTTGTAGTCATTGGAACAGGAATAGGTGGTGCGGTTATTGTCGATGGGAATATCCAACATGGAAAGCATCTATTTGGTGGTGAATTTGGCTATATGCTCCTAAAAGAGGATCAAACATTCAGTAACCTTGCTACCCCTGTAGAAATGGCGAAGCGTTATTCCAAGAGACTGAAGCTAGAAAATGAATTAAGCGGCAAGGAAGTATTTGAGCTCGCAGAACAAGGGGATGAAGTAGCAAAAGAAGAAGTAGAAACCTTTTATCACTATTTAGCGACAGGCATCTATAATCTTCAGTACAGCTTTGACCCCGAGAAAATCATTTTAGGCGGAGGTATCTCCAGCAAAGACGGGCTAATTGAAGAGCTAAATATTCACCTCGAAAAAGTAGTTAAAAGTGTTAAAGGTACCTCCTTTCTTCCAAAAGTAGAATTATGCCAATTCAGGAATGATGCGAATTTAATTGGTGCTGTTTATAATTATCAGCTTGCGTTTGGGGAGTAAGAGCCGGGAGTGATGGTAGATATAGGATATAAAGGAATGCAAGCGAAAGAGTGTGAATTGCAAGTAAAGCGGGATAAGTCGCAAGTAAAGAAGGTTGAATCGCAAGTAAAGGGAGGGAAGTCGTAAGTAAAGAGGTCTGAGCCACAAGAAAGAACGAGGAACAGCAAGTAAAACATCCCAACTTGTGCGTAAAATTCCAACCCACCGACCACAAAGCACTCAAAAATGCAAAGTCAACACCAAAAATCACAAGAATTGATCATCCACTTTATTTTAACCGAGAAGTAGTCAAATAAGTTGAAAACGCAATCATTAATTTAGTAAGCTATAAATTAGAAAAGAGGAATGAACAATGTATATTGCAGATGAAAATAGATATGAAAAGATGATGTATAATCGAGTTGGAAAAAGTGGTTTGAAATTATCGGCGTTATCATTAGGATTATGGCATAATTTTGGAGAGGTGGATCTCTTTGAAAATATGCGTGCTTTAGTGAGAAGAGCTTTTGACTTAGGGATTACTCATTTTGATTTGGCGAATAACTATGGTCCCCCAGCTGGTAGTGCGGAGGAGAATTTTGCAAAAATCTTGGAAAAAGATATGAAGATTTATCGTGATGAAATCGTTATTTCTACGAAAGCTGGTTTTCCAATGTGGGAGGGTCCTTATGGTGACGGGGGCCCAAAAAAGTATTTAGTATCTAGTCTTGACCAAAGCTTAAAGCGTATGGGGCTTGATTATGTAGATATTTATTATCACCATCGTCCAGATGCAGAAACGCCATTAGAGGAAACAGCAGAGGCATTAGATTTATTGGTACGTCAAGGAAAGGCGCTGTATGTTGGTGTTTCTAACTATACCCCAGAGCAAACAAGAGAAATGGCAGAAATTTTTGAAGCGAAAAAAACACCATTCATCATTCACCAACCATCCTACAGTATGTTTAATCGCTGGATTGAAGATGGGTTAAAGGATGTATTAGTGGAAAAACAACTTGGCGCGATTGCCTATAGTCCACTTGCGCAAGGTTTATTGACGGACCGTTATTTAAATGGTATTCCAGAGGATTCACGGGCAAATCGAGAAACAGGACGTTGGCTACATAAAGAGAATGTGGAGCAGACGATTGAAAAAGTAAAAGCACTAAACAATATTGCGAAGGACCGGGGGCAAACACTTGCGGAAATGGCTGTTGCTTGGATCCTTCGCGATGGCATCGTAACAAGTGTGCTTATTGGGGCAAGTAAAGTTAGTCAAATCGAAGACAATGTCAAAGCATTAGACAACATTGAATTTAGGGAAGAAGAGCTTGCCGCAATTGATCGTGTAATAAAAGGATAGGAAGCAAAAGAAACACTACAACTTTTCCATAGTTGTGGTGTTTTTTTGTAATGGTTGATTTAAAAATGGAATGTATTCTTCTTCAACCGATTAACAATATACTCAGCCTGCACAATCATAAAAAGTAAAAATAATGGAATAGCAAGCACGACAAGCTTTCGGTGCCAATGCAAATTGCGGTGGAGTAAATAGGAAGAAAATAAATTAGTCAGCACCATGTTCAACAAGTTGGTCATAAAAATTCACCCTTTTTTTCTTTTAGTTTGATAACAAAGGGTCATTCTTATTCAAGTGCTTATATGGAAAAGCAATCAAGAATACTTTTATATAAGAAAGAAAAAAGGGAAGTCTATTTGAACTGACCTAGCCAAATGAGACATATATAAAACACCTATCCATATTAAATTTAACACTTTTTCATTAATTTGATATTGGTTCTTTAC
>NZ_JBQHVO010000114.1:0-4019 GCF_052064465.1 Niallia sp. HCP3S3_B10
TTTTTTCTTTCATATCGATCGACCTCCGTGTTATTTACTTAAAGTATAACACTAAAGTATCGTACGACATCTATCCTAACAGAGGGGGTTAATCAGGAAGGTTTTACAATATTAAATGCTATTGATAAATTTAAAAATAAAACTGAAGTTATCTCTTTCCTAGCAAAAGAGTATAATCTATCGCCGACTCATGTATCTGAGGTTCTTGATAATTTTTTAAATAAATTTAATGATACAGAGGAATACGATACGAGCCATTTGTGTTTGAGTGCTCCTTTATTAATCCAATGGAAAGTCACGAATAAGTGTAATTTAAGATGCAAGCATTGCTATGTTGAAGCTGGAATGACCAATAATGAAATATCAAAAAGTGAGAAAGATATTATTTTTAATAGGATTTTAGCAGCAAAACCCTTTTCAGTGCTCTTTACTGGTGGTGAGTGTTTCGAAGAGCCTTCAACTATAGAATACATGAGGAGGGCCTATCATGAGGGAATTGATATTAGAGTGTTCACTAATGGGACAAATCTAGAATACTTTTTCGATGATCTAATAGAAATGTCTGATAGATTAACAATTAATGTATCTTTAGACGGAATGGAAAGTGAGCATGATTTCATAAGGGGGAAAGGTAATTTTAATAAAACTATTAATAATATTTCTGGGTTAATAGAACGGAATATCCAACCTTCAATAAATATTGTTATAAACAAAATAAACTATAAAAGCATAATAGATTTATTAGAATTATTAAAATCTATAAAAGTAAAAAATGTACAAGTATCTCACTTGACGATTTTTGGTAATGCAATTTCTAATAAAAGAAAATTAGCTATGGATGAAAAAATGTATTCTGAGTTTAATTTTTATTTGGAATCGTATTTATCCAAAAATTTAAAAGGTTTAAATGTTACATATAAGAGTTTTAATCACGAGGAAGATGCTATTGAAACTAATGATGGTGAAACTTATGAAGATACATGGACATGTTGTGCGGGTATTTCTCGGATTACAGTAGACCATTTGGGGGATGTCTATCCTTGTCCTTTTTTAAAAAATGAATACAAGCTAGGAAACATTATTAATAATGATTTACATTTTTTATGGCAGGATCCGAATAGAATCAAGTTTATTGAGAATTTGAAAAAGAATTCGAAGAATGGAAAATGTTTATATTTTTAGCTTAACTAAACAGACTATCTAATAATTTAGGTTTAAAGAGGTGAAATTAGGTGGGGAATTATTTGGGACCTTGGGATTTAGATAGTGTATTAAAGGATTGGGTGAAACAAAAACATGAACATTTATTTCATACCGATTTTTACTATATGCCAGAAAATCCTATGGAAGATCCATTGATTAAAGAACTAGCAATATATTTAGACATACCACAAGAGTATATTTTTACTTGTTCTGGTATAAGCCAGGCTATTCACTCTATATCAAATTTTAAAACATGGGAAAGAATCGTTATAACTACTCCTGAATTTGGTTTATATTCGCTCGTAGCTAGTGAGACTGGAAAAGAGGTTATTACCATTCAGGTTGATACTTTTGATTGTTTAATTGATTTTTATAAAAAGAATGATAGTCGAAAAAATGATATTTTATGTTTCTCATCTCCAAGGTGGTTTGATGGGATTAGAATTACTAAAGACCAATTAACTACTTTACTCACTAATTTCCATGGCTTCTTATTTATTGATGAGGCATATATTGATTATAGCAATACAGAAGACTGGACGTTAGACTTTTGTTTAAATAATGAACGAATTATCCTAGCCCGTTCTTTCTCTAAAGGCTGGTATTTACCAGGTCTACGGACAGGCTACATTGTCAGTAAATATTTACCATCTACTTTTAGAAAACAGAATATAGTACCACATTCAGTAACAAGTTATTCAATAGAGTTTATTAAACAAATGCTAAACGATAGGGATTTAATGAATCATTTTATTAAAATTAGAAAGAATGTGATAAATTTAAGAGAATATGCGTATTTACACTTATTACAAATTGATGGAGTTAAACCAGTTAATTCAGAGGCTAATTTTTCGTGTGTCCATTTCGACCCTGAAAAATTTAATAACGAAAGACTAGCGGGTGTAACCATAGAAGGTGTAAAAGTATTAAATTTGCCAGAAGTTATTTTAAAATATGCAATTTGGGAAAAAGATGATATTGATAATATGCTTAAACACATTAAGGATTGTAGGATATGAAAATACGTTTATATACGTTACCTTTAGTTTCGTTAGCATACCCTAATTTAAGCGTACCAACCTTATTAGGATACTTAAAAGATAGATTTCAAATTGATCAGAAGGATTTATCAATAAGTATAACAAACTTATTGACTCATGAAAATTTACTGGCTGAATATACAAACCTTAGGGAAAATATTACCAATATAGAGAAGGAATATTTGGATAGTATCCTAAACATTGAAAATTCCTTAAATATCATAAGAAATAAAGACTTATTTAATTTCCCTGACTATATAAAAGCAACAAAAACTATTAATGATTGTTTAGAATTATTATCATATAAATTTGGATGTAGTTGGAACTTAACAAAATTTTCCTTTTTAAGAAAACCAAACAGTGTGAATGAACTATTAAAATTCGTTGACGAACTAAGTTTATTTGATACGATTTTTGATGATGAAGTAAAATTATTAAATAATGATAAAAGAGACATAATTGGACTCTCAGTTTCCTATGCAGAACAGTTACCCTTTGCACTACGATTTAGTCAAAAGTTAAAAGAAAAATTCCCTAATGTAAAAGTTATTTTTGGAGGAAGTTATATTACCCATGCAGCAGCAAATATAAAATCAATTATGGATGACAGTGAACTAATTGATGTAGCGGTGTTATTTAATGGAGAGTTAGTTTTAGAGCAGATAATTAATTCTTATAAGAATTTTGGAAAGGTAACTTCTGATATACCAAATGTTTTTTACAGAGATAAGGGAAGGGTTAAAAATAATTTTTTTAAAAAAAATCATGGTTGTGTGAATGATATAATCCCATCATATGACGGGATTAATCTAGATAAATATTTAAGTCCTGAAAGAGTATTACCAGTAATGTTATCTTCAGGATGTAAGCACGGTAAATGTTCCTTTTGTTCACATCATTATAACCACGGAAAATTTAATGGTTTTAAAAAAAACCAAACAATTATTGATGAGTTTAAATGTATTACTCAAAAATATAAAACGAAAAATATTTATTTCGTAGATGCATATTTAACCATAGAAAAACTTATGGAAGTTGCTAGTTTAATTAAATTTAATGATATTAAAATTAAATGGATGACTGAGACTAGAATAGATCCATTATTATCAGAGAAGGAAATTGTTAGCGAAATTAAAAAATCGGGCTGTGTCTTACTCTCATTTGGTATAGAATCATACAATAGGTCAACTTTGAAATCTATGTACAAGGAAATTAATGTAGATTGTATTCCACAGGTAATGGACACATTGGCAAATCATAATATTACAACATGTATAACATTAATTACTGGTTATCCTGGTGAAACAATTAAACAAATGGAACATTCTCTTAATCAAGCATTTTCTAATGAAGATATTGATTTAGTCGGAGTTTCAGCTTTTGGTTTAATGGAAAACTCCCCTATGCATCTATTACCCCAAAAATGGGGTTTATCTCATTTGAAAAAGAAAGATTTCCTCAGTTTAGAATATAACTTTAAATTCAAAGATGTTGAATATAATCAGAGTAATATATTTAACTTAATCAATAGTATAACAAAGGAAAACAATCTTCAAATATTTAGAGATGTTCAAAGAATTATTCAAAACAGGGTTCATTTCTTCTTTATTACAAAAAAACAATTACAAGAAATTAAGAGAATTAGCAAGGGAATGATAAGTAGGTGAATATTCTATTAATTAATATCGGTGTTTGTCAACATAGTTGTCGCATTTAGTTACTTTAGTGTTGTGTTCAGTCAAGGCTACCGCGCTACGCTTGCTGGCCTGATGATTT
>NZ_JBQHVO010000115.1:0-3211 GCF_052064465.1 Niallia sp. HCP3S3_B10
CTTTATCCTACCATGAAAGGAGGTTTTTTTGTTACCTCGCTATAAGCTCTCCGGAACCCCCGGCATAGCCAGGGGTTTTCGAAACCATCAAAAAGTCGCCAATTCATAAAGATTGGCGTTTTTATTTGCCCAAATTACGAAAAACAGCTATCGTATTGCTCGTATTTCGTACGTTTTCGACCTTCCAAATATAAAACCATTCGGACGCAAACAAGCACCTTATAAGCCAAAATACGGGCTGCATTTGCGATTTTTTACGCTTCAAGCCAATTATAAAATGGAACGGGATTCGGCTTCGGTTCAGTAATATCTTTATACATTCGAACGGCTTCTTTTTGGACGAATGCCCCTAAATCTTCGAATTTTTCCCCGAAATACTTCAAGACGAAATTGTCAAATCGACGGCGGACGGATTCCTCTTTTTGTTGCTTCGCTTCTTCAATTTTCTTCATTACGGCAAATTTACGGATTTCATTCGAAAAAACTTTTTCACAATAAGAACTAAACGATTGAATTTGAAGACCGTTTTTCACTTTGTCGCCGATTTTTAATGCAAGATAACGAACAATTTTTTTCAGATTGCTGTCAATGTCGATTGTTGTTGATAAATTTGAAACTTTTTCAATGATTTCTTTATTATCGCTAATAATATCTTTTTCTTGTTTTTTGATTCGGTTTCAAATGGTTCGAATTCGGCAATAAGCGTCAAACCCCCGTCATTGCTGGAATTGTCCCCTATGTATGATGTAACCCCTTGTTGTAACCTTTCAAGACAAAAAGGAAGAATTCGAATGACTTTCACACTTGGACGACCTGCTTTCGTTTTAGTCCGCACGGAATCAACGACGCCCAACATTTCAAGCGTCTTCAATGCCTTATTGATTGTTTTGCGGGAATATCCCGTTTGTTCTGCAATCGTTGCTTGTTTCATGAACGACAATCCAACACAACGCAAAGACGCCTTTCCAAGACAAAGAAGAACGTCAATAACACTTTGCGGGACATCGGTTTGAATATGGTCAATATACGAATAGATAGATATGTCCATTTCTTGAATTGTTGAAAATAATTCGTGTCTTTTCAGTTCTTGAAATTCAATAGCACCAAAAGCCGTCATTGGTATTCTTCCCCTTTTCCTTCCCTAAAATAGTTTTTCAATCGGTGAAAATTTCGAATGACTTTCCCTAATCTCATTCGAGAACATATTCACATATAATCGAACCATATCCATTGACGTATGACCAAGAACTTGCTGCAACGTGAACACGTCCGCCCCGTTTTGCACCGACATTTTTGCAAAAGTGTGGCGGAAAGTATGCGGCGAACAACGAACGTCTTTAATTCCAGCCATACGTCCATATTTTTGTATAGAAGATTGAACGGCACGGATTCGAAGCGGTTCATTGTCTATATTTACGAAAAGCGTTCCCGTGTCTAAATTCCCCCGAACTCTTAAATATAGGGAAAGTTGTTTTTTCATTGTCCTTTGTATTGGAACAAAGCGTTCCTTGTTTCCCTTTCCGTCAATACGAACAACGCCATCATTAAAATTAATATCGTGGACTTGAATGTCACAAAGTTCACGGATTCGGACGCCCGTTTCAAGTAAAAACATCATAATTGTGTAATCCCTTAATCCTGTAAACGTTTCTCGGTCTGGTTGCCTTAAAAGTGCGTGAATTTGGTCACGGGAAAATGTTTGAATGATTGTTCGCTTTTCTTTGACAAGTTTGACGTCTTTGATTGGATTCTCAACAATGAAACCCTCATTCGCTAAGAAGTTGAAGAACGCCCGAACGGCACGAAGGTTTGTATTGATCGTGGTATCTTTCAAGCCTTCGTTCATCATGCCAAGAATGACGATTTCTTTTATCGTTTCCTCGCTAACTGTGGCGGGTCTTGTGTCAACGTAATTCCTTTCCAATCGCTTGCAAAATTTTGTGAGCTCATTCTTGTAGAATTGTAACGTGTGCTTGGAAAGATTTCGAATCCTACAATCACGAATAAACAGATTGTAAAGAAATTCGAAGGATTCTAGTTCGTTAGAAGATTCTTGAAGATTTTGCGGAGAAAATTTATTCTTACGTCGCCCCATTCGAAAAACCCCTTTCGGATTGATATTCGAATAATGGACGCCTTCCTTCACTTCGTTTTTGTTGTTCGCACGACAAAAATAGCTGTAGAAAATGAAAGAAGCGACCTCCCAATAAAGGGAAATCGCTTCAAATCAACGAGAATTGATACCGGTGGTCGGGGTCGAACCGACACTCCAGAAGGAACACGATTTTGAGTCGTGCGCGTCTGCCAATTCCGCCACACCGGCGCGTTTATAATTTGTTTGGGTAATGCCGAGGACCGGAATCGAACCGGTACGGTAGTCACCTACCGCAGGATTTTAAGTCCTGTGCGTCTGCCAGTTCCGCCACCCCGGCATGATATGTAACAAATATAAATTATAAACGATTATGGAGGCGGCAACCGGATTCGAACCGGTGGTAAAGGTTTTGCAGACCTCTGCCTTACCACTTGGCTATGCCGCCATAATATTCTTGGAGCGGAAGACGGGATTCGAACCCGCGACCCCCACCTTGGCAAGGTGGTGTTCTACCACTGAACTACTTCCGCAAATGGCTGGGCTAGCTGGATTCGAACCAACGAGTGACGGAGTCAAAGTCCGTTGCCTTACCGCTTGGCTATAGCCCAATACTATTTATATGCAATAAAATAAAAAAAGTGTCAAAAAAAATGGGGCGAATAATGGGAATCGAACCCACGAGTGTCGGAGCCACAATCCGATGCGTTAACCACTTCGCCATATCCGCCATAATAATTAATAAAAATTGGCAGGGGTAGTAGGAATTGAACCCACACCAAAGGTTTTGGAGACCTTCGTTCTACCTTTAAACTATACCCCTGTATAGATGGTGGAGGGGGACGGATTCGAACCGCCGAACCCGAAGGAGCGGATTTACAGTCCGCCGCGTTTAGCCACTTCGCTACCCCTCCGACATAAATGGTGGCTCAGGACGGAATCGAACCGCCGACACAAGGATTTTCAGTCCTTTGCTCTACCGACTGAGCTACTGAGCCATAATTTATTGCTATTAATGATGTTTTTAAAAATGGCGGTCCGGACGGGACTCGAACCCGCGACCTCCTGCGTGACAGGCAGGCATTCTAACCAACTGAACTACCGGACCAGATTGCGGGG
>NZ_JBQHVO010000116.1:0-3104 GCF_052064465.1 Niallia sp. HCP3S3_B10
TCATATAGCAAAACCTCCATTATGTGTAATCTCTAGGAGATTATCGCATATAAAAAAGCGTCAAACCATGTGGGTATAGTTTGACGCTTACGTCAGAACAAACATATTGACGATAAAGTCTTATACCAAGCTTTTATTAACACGTTTAATGCCATCATAGAGAACAAAGATTATTTTTTAGAAAAATGGCAGCAGAACATAGATAGTGAAGATTATTTACAAAAATATAGAGTAAGACAGTTTATTGAGCTCATTGAAAAAGCAGAGCCAATAACAGAGTTTGATTTGGAGTTATATTTTACATTGATTAGAAAGTTGACTGTATTTGAAGGGGAAAGAATTGTTGTGAGTTTATTAGATGAAACGGAAATAGAATGTGAGATTGAGTAGATTATTATTGGTCTTGAAGGGTTTGTATTCTGCTATTTGGGTTAATTCTATGGAAGTTGTGTTAAAAGAAACACTCTAAAAATTGGTACAGATACGAATCCATTTGTACAGAACGTAAAATAAAGGATTTATGAATAAACGTATACAAAATTGGAATAATATCTTTGAAAATAAACAAGGAGGATTGAATATGTCATTAGTACCTTATGATCCATTTAGACAATTATCAAATATGAGAAGAGAATTCGATCGTTTCTTTTCGGAATTACCAATTTCGTTTGACAATGAACATGGTATAGGTGGGATTCGAGTAGATGTTCATGAAACTGAGAATGAGATTGTGGCAACATGTGATTTACCTGGTCTTGAAAAGAAAGAAGATGTAGATATTGATATACAAAATAACAGATTAAGCATTAGTGGTTCTATCAAGCGTACCAATGAAATAAAAGAAGAAAATATGTTAAAAAAGGAACGCTATACAGGTCGTTTTCAACGTATGATAACACTTCCAAGCCCCGTTTCACATGATGGGGTTAAAGCTACCTACAAAAATGGAATACTTGAAATAACAATGCCAAAAGTGGCGAAGGACGTAAAAAAGAAGATAGATGTAAGTTTCCAGTAACATGAGTAAATTGCTACTGGTCATGAAAGATTTCGGGTATGACTACATGCAGGAATTAGCTAAAGAAAGTCCTGATTTGGTGGATTTGATAATTTTAACTATTCATTCACCTGAACAACAAAAGAAAAAGGTCATTTCTGAGTTAACAGATAATATTAAGAAAAACTTTTTATAAATCTGATAAGGATCATAGGCTTTATATAAGCTAATAAATAATCATTATAGTACCTAAATTGTAATTAATTCATCGAAAGAGAAAGACAGGTTAAATAACTTGTCTTTTTTGTTTTACAATTAACAAAAGATTATTTGGTCAATCTTTGTAATAACATGTTTACTATAACCAACATAAATAATTATGAATAACAATACCATAATTTTGTAATGCTAACTGTAAACTAACATTTTGAGAGGATATTATGTACATAAATAAAAACTTATCTGTACAAGTCAAAGATCGATTAGATTATTGTGATGACTTAGTAATTAGGACATTTCCAGAGTTGAAAATTGAGGTATTATATTTTGGTCATCTAGTAGGGGTACGGAAACGATTCGAGGATTGAGGGGCCACACAGGTAATAATTTACATTCTGTTATATCCCCTCTTTTTCCTCCATTTCCTTTAGCTTACGATAAAACGCTGCCTGACTAACCTTTGTAATGGCACATATCTCCTTTACCGTTTTATCTGTTGTATTTCGTAATTCAATTGCGTGGTTCATTCCTGGATGTTTATCCGTATATTTTTTTACTCTTCCTCGATATTTACCCTTTTGCTTGGCCAATTTAATCCCTGAACGTTGCTTCTCTTTAATCATTTCTCGATCTAGCTCACTAAATGCTGCCATTACAGTTAAAAAGAATTTACCAGTAGGTGTCCTTGTATCAATTCCTAAATTAAGGATAACAAAGTGGATGTTCCTTTCACGAAGCTGTTCAACTAGCTGTAACAACTGAACAGTGTTTCGACCAAGACGATCCATTCGAGTCACAACTAAGGTATCTCCAGTTGTAATCTTGGAAAGAAGTTCATCCAATTGTTGCTTCTGTTTAGAAACACCACTGATTTTCTCCTTTACAACTTCGTCTACTCCAAATTTTGTAAGTTGTTCGATTTGGGTATCAAGGTTTTGGTCTTGTGTACTAACCCGGGCGTATCCATAGATCATATTTTGTCCTCTTTTAATATGTATTTTTGATAGGTGTTATTGAGAGTCTATCAAGCTAATATGTCACTTTAGACGTTATTTTGCACCAATTTTAATCGCTATTTTGCATTATAAGTAATAAAAAAGTTATCTTAAAATGATAGCTGATAAGTTAAAATAAAGTTCTTCAACTTAAAATTAAGTGGTTAAAACAACAGTTATGATATTCCATTAAAGGGCCAGATTGTTGAGGAACGTTTTCAAGTAAATAGATTATTCTAGTATGAATATACGCATGAAATGCTCCTTTCCTGCATATACCGTAGTGATATGAAGAGGAGAGGATGAAATGGTACAACCTTTAGATCCTAAAAGGATTCCTAAATTCGTAAATCAACTCGTTATCCCACCGGTATATATGCCTACTATTCTTAGACAGCCAATATCTGGTGAAGTGATCGGGCATGCGTATAAAATTGAAGCAAGTGAATTCCAGCAGCAAATCTTACCGCCTGGATTCGGTACCACGAAAGTTTTTGGTTACAGTGGTATGATACAGGACCCGTACACGGGAAGAGCGGTTTACTATAAAAGTGCTCCAGGTTCCACATTTGAAGCCATTCGAGGAATTCCTGTACATGTTCAATGGATAAACAACATTACTGGTCCCCATTTTCTTCCGGTTGATCCGACACTCGATTGGGCAAATCCAAATTCCATGTCAGTTCCTCTACCACCATTTCCATCATTTCCACCAGGATTTCCCCTAGCACAGCAACCAGTACCTATTGTCCCTCATTTGCACGGAGGAGAGCATCCATCTTATTTTGACGGTTATCCTGATGATTGAGTCAAGTTTTTGTGGGAGTTTTTTATAGCTCCCTTTTTATAAAGTAAAACTTCTAATTTTGTATCCGTTTTCTAAATGTTTTCTT
>NZ_JBQHVO010000117.1:0-2952 GCF_052064465.1 Niallia sp. HCP3S3_B10
AGTGCCTGAACTATTTCCAGTAAAGAACCAATATCAAATTAATGAAAAAGTGTTAAATTTAATATGGATAGGTGTTTTATATATGTCTCATCTGGCTAGGTCAGTTCAAGGACCATCTTTTTTATTCATTCAATCATTCATTTTATTCAGTAAATATTGTTTATACCTTCTTAGTGCCGCTTCACTTGTTAAATGAAATTGGCGCATTACCTTCTCATCACTTGCTCCTGTTGCTAATGCCTCTAATATAGCTGCGTTTCGAAGATTGACAGCAGAAATTTTACGTAAGCCTGCTCTTCTTACTTCATCTTTAATCATTTCTTGGATTGCACGGACAGATAGTGCTTTTGGTTTTTGCCGATCATAATCATATTGGAAGGAATATGAGATATTGTTGAAAGCTATAAATACAGGATCATTGGAATAATATTTTGGGCGAAACGCTTCCGGTATAGAAAAATAGTAATCTCGTAATTTAGTCATTATATCATGAGAAAGTGGAAGAGTTAACGGAGCATCCTCTCTATTGAGGGTAAGCTCTCCTTGTGCTAAGTTTAAATCTTTCATCTTGATACGATATATATCGATAGGTGTTAGTCCAAAGTTTTTTAATAAAGCCACGATTGTCCAATTTCTTGATAGCAGATAATTTCTAGCTGATTTTTTGGTGCTTTCTATATCCTTTATTAACAGATGCTGCAATAATTTATTATATTCTTCGCTTGTAATAAAGTCTTTTGTGGTTAGAGGACGTAGTGGAGACGCTTCTGCTAGTTTATGAATTTCATGTGCGCAAACACATTGATGGTAAATCATTAATCGGCTTAGTACAGATGCAAGGCGGCGAATAGTAGCTTGTGATAATTGCTTATCCTTTAAATAATGAAAGTAAGCGCGAATATCATCGGCACGCAAAGCTTTAATTGTTTCGAATTTAGTGTTTTCTTTGTATATATCGAGCCAGCTAAAGAATTTCTTTAAGTCAGATTCATACTGTTTTAATGTAAGTTTGCTCCGTCCAGACTGGTTTAAGTTCTCCATATAATCAAGTGCATAATCAGGCAAGGTAATCATTTGTTATGTTCCATCCTTCTTATGAATTTTTTTCAAACAATTCGAAATGCAATAACCCCTCTTCTCATTTTGACATAGGTTAAAGAAGGAGAGAGAAAGGGGATTTTTAAATTGATTAGAATTAAAGTTGGTGAGTCTGTATACCAATATCATACTAAATTGGAGCACTATTTTTCAAAAATTAAGCATAATATCATTGGAAATAATTTAACCTTTTCTACACCTTATGGAAATCAAAAGCTGCTCTATGCGGATTGGACAGCAAGTGGCAGATTATATAAGACTATTGAGGATAAGATTACAAAAAACCTTGGCCCGTATGTTGCCAATACACATACTGAATCAAATATAACGGGAACTTATATGACAAAAGCATATACGGATGCAAAACGAATCATCAAAAAGCATGTTCATGCAGATGAGAATGATATTATATTATTTGATGGCTTTGGTATGACAGGAGTGGTCAACAAACTGCAAAGAATAATGGGTTTAAAGAATACTTGTTTTACTAACGAAAAAATAGCTGTAGTTTTTGTCACACATATGGAACATCATTCTAATTATTTATCCTGGCTTGAGACAAATGCAGAAGTCATCATGATAAGGCCGAATGCAAATGGAGAAGTAAATAGAGAGCATTTAGAATCCTTGCTAGAGCAATATAAGGACATACCATTAAAAATAGGGGCATTTACAGCGTGTTCCAATGTTACTGGAAGGAAAACGAATTACCATGAGCTTGCGAAAATTATGCATCAGCATAAAGGTTATTGCTTTGTCGATTTTGCTGCTTCAGCTCCGTATGTAGCAATGAATATGCATCCTGATAATAAAGAGGAACGATTAGATGCTGTTTATTTCTCCCCTCATAAATTCCTGGGAGGTCCTGGAACGAGTGGCGTGCTTGTCATGTCAAGGAATCTCATTTATTCGAATATACCAGATCATCCAGGCGGAGGAACAGTAGATTATACAAATGAATGGGGAGATATTCTTTATAAAAAAGAGGACGAAGAGAGAGAAGATGGTGGAACACCAGGATTTCTACAAGCTATTAAAACAGCATTATGTATTCAATTAAAAGAAGCGATGGGAATAGAAAGAATAGAGAAAAGGGAGAAAGAATTAGTACAGCTAGCAATGACTGAACTAAAAAAAATAAAAAAGCTACGAATTCTTGAAGCAGAAAACGAAGATAGATTAGGGATTATCTCCATTATTTGCGAAGATATTCACTATGATTTAGTCTCACAGTTACTGAATGATCGTTTTGGTATTCAAGTAAGAGGTGGTTGTTCATGTGCAGGGCCATATGGCCATTATTTACTATCTATTACAAAAGAACATTCCAAAGAAATAAGTAAAGAAATACAAGAGGGAGATTTTTCGCATAAGCCAGGTTGGGTGCGAATTTCCCTTCATCCAACAATGAGCAATGAGGATATCTATTTTATTGTTGGGGCCATTAAAAAGATAATAAATCATCATGAAGAATGGAAAAAAGATTATATTACCACACCGTCAAGTGATGAGTATCCAGCATTAAGAAGAAGCGAAATCGACTTGAAGGACTTGTTTGTGATATAAGTTGCATCAACGAAAGCCATAAAAAAAGAAGAATGGATAAAAGTATTTCCCCCCATGTTAAAACCAAAAAATCACACGAAAGTGATTGTTTGGTTTTTTTATTAGTTTTTAAAAATGCTGTATCATTTTTCCCCTTAGCCGGAATATTTTTCACTATCTGTGTGGCTAAGGAGGCTTGAGTTGCTCCCCTGTGTATCGAGTATGAGTAAAATGTTTGTGGGAGAATAAATATCCTTTTTGTCTAGTTGGGGGACGAGTCCCCCAACTAGACAAAAAGGCCACCAAGCG
>NZ_JBQHVO010000118.1:0-2824 GCF_052064465.1 Niallia sp. HCP3S3_B10
GGCATACCATATTATTCCGCAGTAGCTCAGTGGTAGAGCATTCGGCTGTTAACCGAACGGTCGTAGGTTCGAGTCCTACCTGCGGAGCCATTATTTCAATTTATATGTTAGCCAAAGTGCTTCCATAGCTCAGCAGGTAGAGCACTTCCATGGTAAGGAAGAGGTCACCGGTTCGAGCCCGGTTGGAAGCTTACGAAAAAAGAAAATATGGCCCATTGGTCAAGCGGTTAAGACACCGCCCTTTCACGGCGGTAACACGGGTTCGAATCCCGTATGGGTCACCATTATGGAGGATTAGCTCAGCTGGGAGAGCATCTGCCTTACAAGCAGAGGGTCGGCGGTTCGATCCCGTCATCCTCCACCATTGTTTTTAAAAAGTTTATAAATTTGTGCCGGTTTAGCTCAATTGGTAGAGCAACTGACTTGTAATCAGTAGGTTGGGGGTTCAAGTCCTCTAGCCGGCACCACTGTTTTTAAATTGTCATTAGTTTGAATATCGGAGGGGTAGCGAAGTGGCTAAACGCGGCGGACTGTAAATCCGCTCCTTCGGGTTCGGCGGTTCGAATCCGTCCCCCTCCACCATTTATCATTGGACAATATTAAAATATATGTCCTTTTTATATTTTTGGGCTATAGCCAAGCGGTAAGGCAACGGACTTTGACTCCGTCACTCGTTGGTTCGAATCCAGCTAGCCCAGCCACGAGCCATTAGCTCAGTTGGTAGAGCATCTGACTTTTAATCAGAGGGTCGGAGGTTCGAATCCTCCATGGCTCATTTTTAAATTAAACCAAACACATAAGTGTTTGGTTTTTTGTCTTTCTATTCACAATATAATAAAGTATTTAAAATGAAAATGGCTCTTTTTAAATGCGTATAAAATGATTTATATTGCTGGTATACATTTTATTTGAATGATGGCTTGAAAAGATACATTAACATGGGTTGCCAATGATCTCACTGTGCGTCTACCTATCTTAGAAGATAAGATTCTTTAATCGTGTTTTTGTTTTTTGAATATTCGCATATATATGCATAGAAATGTTGAGTTGAGTCATCGATTTGGAAAAAGGTACAATATAGGGAAAATAGATAAGCGGTTGGGGAGGATTTTCATGAGAAAGCTGACTATTATTGGTATGCCGATGGATCTTGGACAAATGCGTAGAGGCGTAGATATGGGACCTAGTGCTATTCGTTATGCGGGAATATTTGAAAGATTATCAAAGCTATTTTCTACTATAGAAGATTGGGGAGATATTGCAGTAGGAAGACCAGAAACAATAATAGATAAACAAAGTAATCTTAAAAATCTTCATTTAATAGCAGAAAAAAATCAAATGCTTGCAGAAATGGTAGATAAAATTATTCAATCAAAGTCTTTTCCACTTGTGTTAGGTGGAGATCATAGTATCGCAATCGGCACATTAGCTGGTTTAGCTAAGCATTATAAGAATTTAGGCGTCATTTGGTATGATGCACATGGAGATTTAAATACAGCAGAAACTTCCCCATCTGGGAATATTCATGGGATGCCACTTGCTGCTAGTTTGGGATATGGTCATGAACGTTTAACCAATTTACTAGGAATTTCACCTAAAATTAAACCAGAGCATGTAGTGATTATTGGTGCAAGATCTTTAGATGAAGGTGAGCGCAGGTTAATAAAAGAGTTGGGAATTAAAGTGTTTACGATGCATGAGATAGACCGGATGGGGATGACGAAAGTAATGGAAGAAACAGTTCGTTATTTAAAGGACAAAACAGATGGGGTCCATCTATCCCTTGACCTAGATGGCTTAGATCCTAATGATGCGCCAGGTGTCGGAACACCAGTACCAGGAGGAATAAGTTATAGGGAAAGTCATTTAGCTATGGAAATGCTAGCTGAATCAGGGCTAATTACTTCTGCTGAATTCGTAGAGGTCAATCCTATATTAGATGAAAGAAATAAAACGGCGGCGTTAGCAGTAGCATTGATGGGGTCTTTATTTGGGGAAAAATTACTATAAAGTTTATAGAGGTAACTTTATTCCAAAATCCTAAAAAAGTAGGAATGGAAGTACACTATTTTTCATATCATAAGTGGATTAAATGGAATAAAGTTACCTGATTATTATTTAATAGTTAATTCACTACTTAATTTTTCATATTTATTTAATAGCAAATCTAATTTTGTGCTTATGTCAACAACTGTTGGGTGTGAAAAAGAAGTGGTGTTTGCCAAATAGATCATCATTTCTCGATGTTCTTCAATGTCTTTTAATAGTTTTCTATCACTCAATTGTTTCACCCTCTATATGTTTTTTGATTATTTCTCCATTAAATATAAGCTCCATTAATCCAATAATGCTTGTCTTGATTTTAGCATATTATTACTCTTTTTTATAACCAATTCTAAAAATTTTAAACATTATGTGGCATTATTTGTTAAAATAAGAATGAGTATCCTAAAAAAGATAGATGTGCATTATAGGGAGAATTTTCACTTCTTAAAAAGTGGTATATTTTTTTTGTTCTTTGTTCTACAGATAAATTATTTAATATATATAAAAGTAATATGGAGCGCTCGATTACATGCTGACTCACGCAAATATAAGGGAGAAAGAGGGAAACATGAGAGCTAAGCTTAGGAGGTCATAAGAGGTCAAATGCTAGGTAATGGAAATGAAAGTTATTTTAAGCTGTTCACCTATAGAAACATAATGAACGAAAACAGTTTATTTTTTTAATACATGAGTTAATTTCATAATTCGAGCTTTTAAAGAAACACAGACTTACAGAATTTTATCTCCTATAAAATTTTTAAGCTGCTTGTTGCTTACT
>NZ_JBQHVO010000119.1:0-2770 GCF_052064465.1 Niallia sp. HCP3S3_B10
CACAATTTTCCTCAATTATGTCGATTTACCTGTAATATTCAGTATTTCCTTAACCTTGTCCAAAAAACCACAAACTTTACGAAAACAGCCTTTACTTATAATACCATATTTATCAATTTTTTAATATAAATATAAATAACGTTCAGTAGCTCTTAACTTAGAGTGAAATTCACAATTTTAATTGTATCCGATTGTAGAAGATTCTTGTATTAAAGACCTCATATAAAAAATCCATTTTGAATAAAGATTAAAAAAATGGATTCTCCTTTAATAACTATGTTAAATTTCTTAGTAAAAAAGCATTCAACGTTCTTAAAAACATCGTGACTTAAATCATCACTTAGTCTTTATAAATATATCTACTTTATTTCGAAACTAAAATGAACCTAAAGTATCCTTTTTAGAAAGACTTTAGGTTCAGCTGTTGTATAGATTAATTTGCTAGTACAGTGTAATTCTTATGGTTAACCACTGTTAAATTACTTTCATATTGAAGAAAATTTGTATCATAAGAAGATAACTGAACAATAACTGAATTTTCCTTAACTAAGGTTACTACTCCTGTCACCTCTTGGTTTGCTCTCAAAAAGATAATCACATCATCTATTTTCGCTCTGATTTTTTTATCATCCATTTCCCATTCCTCCTCATATAATTAATGGGAAATTCTTTTAACTCTTCCATTAAACTTTTGATTCCAATAGCCATTAGACATATCTGCAATTGCAACTCCGGTAGAGCTTTGGGCGCCGATGAATTTCCCTTCTCCTAAATAAATCCCAACATGCCCATCTTTTTTATAAGTATCAAAGAATACGAGATCTCCTGGTTTAGCAGCTTCATAATTAACCGCATTCCCCATTTCTTTAAGAGTGTCTGTTGTCACTCCGGTTCTATTGCCTAAGGTTACTCCAACTTGTTCAAATGCCCAATGAACAAAGCTAGAACAATCAAAATACCCTCTACTTATATCCTCTTTGCTCCTTCCTCCTCCAAATACGTAATAAGAATTATTTATCCACTTATATCCTACTGTTGTAACATCAATCCCACTATTATTATTAATATTTAGATCGATTGTAGATATGTCCTTTTGGAACTTAAAGCTCTCTGCTAACTTTATAACTTTATCAACATACCAATCTGCATGGTTATAGGCCCATATTGCCTTCTCTTTGTTATTTTCAAATCCATGAGAAGCTAAGTAATACGCTGCGCTTGCAATGCTGTCCGCTGGATTCCACGGGTCTGCTTTTCCATCATTATTAGCATCAATTCCAAACCCGTTTCCTCTTTTTATGGTTTCTAAATCGGTGATGTCTATATCTTCAGCTACTAATCCTCCACCAATATCGTACTTAGATCCTACCCATGAAGAAGGCATAAATTGCATAGGTCCTATGGCTCCAACACTGGATTCCATGGAAACATGAGTAGAAAAGGAGGTTTCTACAGCATGTATAGCCGCTAAGTAATACCATGGTATGTTATAGGTCTGTTCACCATAAAGATAATATGGCATATATTCTTCTGGTACCTCTTTAGATGATGTAATGCTTTTTTGGTAAAAATCACTTTCAAATCGTTCTCCATTTACCCTGGCATTTTCATTAGTAATAGCGGCTTCAATCATCTCTTTATCCTTTGATAAAGTTTTGCTTTTAAATTCTAATTTTTCTTTTTCTTCTTTATAAGTATCCTCTTTTTCCTTCAATGCATCTATTAACTTACTGGAAGCTTCCTGTTGTTGTTGCAATTGTTCATTCAAATCGCTAAATTCATTGAGTAATGTTTGTTTTTCCATTAAATACGTAAAATCTCTGTTCAAATCTTCTACGAAATTAAAGTTCTTTACGTTCTTCTTTATAATAATATCTTCATTTATCCCGGCCAAATTATCCGAAAGAAAGGGTAGATCATTCACCGAACTTTTCTTTTTTTCTCGATATTCATGTTCTTTCGCGGCCAGTTCATCTTTAACTTTTTTTACCTGCTTTTTATTTAAGTCTATTGCTGTTTTTAAATGATTTAGTTGCCTTTTTTTTAAAACTAATTCATTTTGGGTTATATTTATAGCCTTATCCATCTTTACAATTTGTTCTTTCAAATTTTTATTATATTCATCAATCGAATCAATCGTTGTTATTTCTTTTTCACTCTCATTTGCAGCAACATGGATTGGTCCATTTATCAACCCTATGGATAACCCAATAGCAGAAAGAAAAGTGATACTTTTAATTTTACTACTCATTTTAACCCTCCCCAAAAAATAACCCCAAGAATACATAGAAATGAATGTCTCTCTATGAATCTTGGGGTTATCCCATTTGAATTTTCAATTTGTTCAACATATTCATGTATTAACACTTTAAATAATCAATTAAAATTAGGATTAATTGAGGTAATGCTAGCACAATGCCCATATTCAGACCAAAAAGTACTTTTCCTATACACATTTACTTCTCACTCTCTATCAAACCTTTGTTAAATCAAGTGATTACTTTCTCAAACATTACTCTTTGGTAGATAAAGCTACTGCTAGGATCCCCAAATACCCTTTTGTCGAGCTATTTCTTTTTTGAATACGGTTTATCATCTCAACAAGCGTTTTTTTCTCTTCTCTACTACTTTTTTCTATAATTAATTCTGCTAATTCTTTACTCTCAATTTTTTTTTTAATGGCTCTGTTAAAGTTTAATGTTGATATTTCTTATAAAACGAAACCTCCTAATTTACGGAAGTTCCATTTTATAATATTTGCTTATTCAAC
>NZ_JBQHVO010000120.1:0-2547 GCF_052064465.1 Niallia sp. HCP3S3_B10
AAAATAATTCAAAGTCAACTTGAACAGTGGATCGCTGGCCTTCCTAATTATATCAAGGCTTATTTGCCGATATCACTCTGCGAAAGTTGAGTTAGTATATAAAAGTTTTTCTGATGATTTGTCGCATATTGATATACTAATATATATCCTACTGGAAGAAAAGAACCTGTAATATTTAACGCATTAGGAACAAGCGGAAATAGAAAGTATGTATGTGTTAAGAAATTCCCTCTGCTAAGAGTAAGATCTATGTATGCCCAAAGTAAATGAACAGTATAGCCAAAGAACAATATTTCAAATAATCTTCTTCTATCAATAGCTATAAACAGAATGATTAATGGGAAAATTAAAGAAATAACAATGAGCCAAAATTGCCATGTCGTATAATCCGAAAATTTATCCCAATAAGAAATGTATAAAGAATGTAATATGTCATTCTGTTCATTAATTTTTTCCCAAATTTCTTTGTAGTTCACTTCATTCATCTCCTACTTAAAGTTTCCATTATAAGAGGGGGGTTAGTAACCATCTTCATAATAAGGTTAAAAAAATTGTTTCCTTCACTAACCAACAAATTATAATGTTCCTCCTTAAATAGTTTGTACAATATATCGACAAATACTCATAAATAATGGAATTGCTTATATAACTTGCAAGTTTGTCTTAAAAAGCAAAAGCCAAGCGTTTAATACACTTGGCTTTTAAAAAAATACCCTTAGAGCTCAGATTTAAGTTTTTTTATATAGGGAGGAATTACATTTTCACGGCTACAATTGTGACAATAGTATTGCTTTACCATGTCATCACATAAGTACGTTTTTAACACAAATGCTGGAATACGTTGAGGCAATCCACAATGCTGGCAGAAAAATACGTACTCACCCTTTTTCTTCATGGACCTCACTCCATTCATTCATTTTCCATGCTTATTCGATTCCATTGCTGCCTATACTTTTAAACAATTTGCCTTTATCCATTATTATTTACTTCCATTATACTCCTAAAATGAATGTAGTACATGATTAGCAGTACATAATTTTATGCATCTTTTCCCTATATTAGAATTATATTACTTGATTCTCTTCCCATTCTTCCCTTAAAATTCCCATACGAATTGAATCATAGTATACTCCATTATAATAACGGCACTTTCTCATTCGTCCTTCCATCGTCATACCAAGCTTTTCTCCAATCTTAATCATCCGCTCATTGCCAGACCATGTTGTATACCCGACCCGGACTAAAGGCATTTTCTTAAATAAATGGTCGATCCAAAGCTTTATTACTCTTGTTCCATATCCACCGCTCCAATAATTCGGAGCATAAATAACAATTCCCATCTCTAGCCATTTGGATGGCTCATGTTCCCAATAATAGCCGACAGTGCCAATCAACTCTCCTTCTACAACAATGGCCCAGTAATCTTCTCTCTCTAGGTAGCGGTCCTTTTTTGTTAAGAATTCTTCGTAGGTTATCGCTTTATGTGCATAATACGGAGCATCCCATTTTTTCCATTCAGGTGACTCCTCTTTGAATGCCAATGTCCAAAGACGATGGAGATCCTCCTCTTTAATTGGTCTTACTATCAATTCTTTATCTTGATACAATGTTACCAGCTCCTCTCTCTTCATTACCTCCAATGGATCGCTCAATCGATGACAAACTCCAGATTATGATGATTACTTGAATGTCGACTTTTTTTCCACGCCATCTTATTATTTTCTTTCCAAAAACTAAATTTGAATTCTATACCACTTCAGGATTTAAGGTCGTTCTAGTTGCTACCATCTAAAAGAACCGTCCGTTTGTACCCTTACGTTTTATTAAAGATGTACAAATGTATCCAACAAGTAATCCCAAAACTACTCCCATTCCATCAATAATAATGGCGTCCTGCCAATGTCCTGTTCTACCAGGCACAAAGCTTTGATGCCATTCATCTGAGATTGCATAAAGGAGGGCAAGGGCGCCACTTATTACATATACCCATTTTCGTTCTACCCTTGTATGCATGAGTGTTATAAAAAGAAGAAGGCTTAATAAACAATAGCCGATAACATGTCCTGCTTTACGAAATAGAAATTCTATAAAGCCATATGGATCTGCATCAGTGGAAACAATCTGACCATCGTACTCAAATTGAATAGATGGTAATGGGATATTAGAAAGATCCACTTTATCTCGTAAAAATGGCTTAATATCTTGTTCCTGATATGGCATATGGGAGATGAAAAAAATAACGAGCATAGAAGCAATACAAATAAACACTAATAGATAAAATCTTTTTTTACGGGAAATTTTCAGGGGCAATTTACATTCATTCCTTTTTATATAATCGATTTTCAGCCATTCACTTTATTAAAAAATTGTAAAATTTAGTGAAATAGTAAGATGTTTTTTCCATTATACAATTATTCTTCTAGTAAAGAGTAGCATTTTTTTCCTTCCTTTCTTATTTGAGTTAATTTCATAATTCGAGCTTTTAAAGAAACACAGACTTACAGAATTTTATCTCCTATAAAATTTTTAAGCTGCTTGTTGCTTACT
>NZ_JBQHVO010000121.1:0-2541 GCF_052064465.1 Niallia sp. HCP3S3_B10
ACCCGTTCCCATACCGAACACGGAAGTTAAGCTTCTCAGCGCCGATGGTAGTTGGGGGTTCTCCCCCTGTGAGAGTAGGACGTCGCCAGGCCACTAAAAGACCTAAAAGCTTTATTGCTTTTAGGTCCTTTTTATCATTTTTAGCGTGAAGACTCCTTCCTCAAAAAGCGATAGCGGTTAGGTGGGAGATGAATCGCTTCTATTTTTATTAACTAGTGGTATCGAGATACTCTATTAATATTTGATTATTCTTATAGAAAACAATAATGTTAGTAGAAAGTAAATTCCCTTAAAAATCCCATATTTCAATATTGAATAACGGATAATGCTAAAGGACTTCATAAGTTGGAAGTCCTTTTAATATAAAAATCAATGAAGATAGATTAACTTAGTATAATGATTATTAGATAAGCTTAACTTTAAGTGGTACCAGACATAATAGTCCAGTCCAGTTTATAACAAAGGTTTACTTTATGTATGATAGAATTGTTTTACGCCCATTCAGCAGCCCACTTTTTCATTTCCTTTAATACACTATGAAAAGAATCGCCTTTTTTTGTAAGAGAGTATTCAACAGTAATAGGAACTGTAGGGATAGCTGTTCGAATAATAATACCTTTCTTCTCTAAATGTTTGAGTGTTGTCGTTAAAGAATTAGGACTTATCCCCTCAATGGATCTCCGTAATTCATTGAACCGTTTTGTCCCTTCGAATAATTCCCTTAACACTAGAAATGACCATTTATTTCCGATAATATCAAGTGTTTTTTCAATTGAGCATGGAATTTCCATCCTATCCCTCCTGGTTACGAATTAATAGTTAGTTAAGTATAAGTAACTATGTCATAAAAAATTCACTACTTACATTATTATATTAAGTCTTGTAAAATAGCAATCAAGCAATCCTAGTAGGAATCTCTAAAATTTTCAAATAAGATTTAGGAAAACTTAAATTGAAGCAATTTGGAAAGTGGAAATTTGAATGGACTTTATCTCCATTTATCATCTTTGTTAATACTTTAATTATTAAGGCGTTTAACGTAATTTATAGTTGAAAAGTATTTTAATGCATTTTTCTTTAGATAACTACATAGTAAGTATAATTGTTCTATGAAATAGTCCTCTAAGGAGGTTATTTTGGTTATCTTTAATCCTTATTGGTAATAAAGTAAACTTAGTTTATCTATCGTTTTTCTAATAATGAAAAGAGGAAAGGAAATAGTATCATTGCTTAGGAATTAAAGGGTAGGGATAGTAGCACAAATATATTTATTTAAAAAGGAGAAATGTATAATGGAATTTGTTACTTTAAATAATGGATTGAAAATGCCTCAATTAGGATTTGGAGTTTGGCAAGTGGCAGATAATCAAGCAACTAGTGCAGTCGCTGAAGCTCTTGTAGTTGGTTATCGATCCATTGATACTGCAATGATTTATAAAAATGAAAAAGGTGTAGGGAAAGCGATAAAAGAATCTTCTGTTCCTCGTGAAGAGTTGTTTATTACGACAAAAGTTTGGAATAGTGATCAAGGTTATGAAAATACACTGAAAGCATTTGATGAAAGTATAGAAAGATTGGGTCTTGATTATGTTGATTTATATTTAATTCATTGGCCAACACCTAAATTTGATAATTATGTGGATACATATAAAGCTTTAGAAAAACTATATAAGGATGGAAAAGTGAAAGCTATCGGTGTGTGTAACTTTGAAATAGAACATTTAGAGCGCATTTTAACTGAATGTGAAGTTAAGCCTGTTCTAAATCAGGTAGAATGTCATCCATACTTGGCGCAAAAGGAATTAAAGGAGTATTGTACAAAGCATGATATTTTTGTAGAAGCTTGGAGTCCGTTAGATCAGGGCGGAGAAGTATTGCAAGATGAAGTGATTAAAAATATTGCCGATGCACTCAAAAAAACACCAGCTCAAATTGTTTTGCGTTGGCATTTACAAAATAATACAATTGCGATTCCGAAATCAGTTACTCCATCAAGAATTGAAGAGAACTTCCAAGTGTTTGACTTTGAGCTCAATGAAACAGAAGTAAACGCTATAAATCAATTAAACATTAATAGACGTAAAGGATCTCATCCTAACGATATGCATGTACGTTAAATGTTATTTATCTCTATGAAAGAAAGGGGAGGTTTTATTTCTCTCTTTCTTTCGTTATTTTTACTTGAGTATTGTTTTATTTAGAAGGAAGAAAATTTTTAAATTTTTTTTGAATAAATTGCTGACAAAATGATTATAACCTGTTATTATATAAAAGTTGCTTCTAACGGCAACGTAATATGATAATTTAATAGTGAAAGTTATTTCGAAAAAGTTGTTGACTTTCGCTTGATAAATATGATATTATATAAAAGTTGCTTCTTATAGCAACAAACAAATTGCTCTTTGAAAACTGAACAAACAAACGTCAACAATATTCGTTTTATAACTAACGTTATAGAATGACAACAAGTAACAAAAAAGCTAGAGTTTAGCAATGAGCTAATCAACTCTTTATTGGAGAGTTTGATCCTGGCTCAGGACG
>NZ_JBQHVO010000122.1:0-2533 GCF_052064465.1 Niallia sp. HCP3S3_B10
GAGTGTATCCTGAGTACGGCGGGACACGAGAAATCCCGTCGGAAGCAGGGAGGACCATCTCCCAAGGCTAAATACTCCCTAGTGACCGATAGTGAACCAGTACCGTGAGGGAAAGGTGAAAAGCACCCCGGAAGGGGAGTGAAATAGATCCTGAAACCGTGTGCCTACAAGTAGTTAGAGCCCATTTATGGGTGATAGCGTGCCTTTTGTAGAATGAACCGGCGAGTTACGATTACATGCGAGGTTAAGTTGATAAGACGGAGCCGCAGCGAAAGCGAGTCTGAATAGGGCGAAATAGTATGTGGTTGTAGACCCGAAACCAGGTGATCTACCCATGTCCAGGGTGAAGTCCAGGTAACACTGGATGGAGGCCCGAACCCACGCACGTTGAAAAGTGCGGGGATGAGGTGTGGGTAGCGGAGAAATTCCAATCGAACTTGGAGATAGCTGGTTCTCTCCGAAATAGCTTTAGGGCTAGCCTCAAGATTTAGAGTATTGGAGGTAGAGCACTGTTTGGACTAGGGGCCCCCATCGGGTTACCGAATTCAGACAAACTCCGAATGCCAAATACTTATTCTTGGGAGTCAGACTACGAGTGATAAGATCCGTGGTCAAGAGGGAAACAGCCCAGACCACCAGCTAAGGTCCCAAAGTATACGTTAAGTGGAAAAGGATGTGGAGTTGCTTAGACAACCAGGATGTTGGCTTAGAAGCAGCCACCATTTAAAGAGTGCGTAATAGCTCACTGGTCGAGTGACTCTGCGCCGAAAATGTACCGGGGCTAAACGTATCACCGAAGCTGTGGATTGACATCTAATGATGTCAGTGGTAGGAGAGCGTTCTAAGGGCGTTGAAGCTAGACCGTAAGGACTGGTGGAGCGCTTAGAAGTGAGAATGCCGGTATGAGTAGCGAAAGATGAGTGAGAATCTCATCCACCGAATGCCTAAGGTTTCCTGAGGAAGGCTCGTCCGCTCAGGGTTAGTCGGGACCTAAGCCGAGGCTGAAAAGCGTAGGCGATGGACAACAGGTTGATATTCCTGTACCACCTTTCAATCATTTGAGCAATGGGGGGACGCAGGAGGATAGGGTAAGCGTGCTGTTGGATTAGCACGTCCAAGCAGTTAGGCCGGTAATGAGGCAAATCCCATTACCACATAAGCGGAGCTGTGACGGCGAGGGAAATATAGTACCGAAGTTCCTGATTCCACACTGCCAAGAAAAGCCTCTAGCGAGATTGATGGTGCCCGTACCGCAAACCGACACAGGTAGGCGAGGAGAGAATCCTAAGGTGAGCGAGAGAACTCTCGTTAAGGAACTCGGCAAAATGACCCCGTAACTTCGGGAGAAGGGGTGCTCTTGCGGGTGCAAGCCTGCGAGAGCCGCAGTGAATAGGCCCAGGCGACTGTTTAGCAAAAACACAGGTCTCTGCGAAGCCGCAAGGCGAAGTATAGGGGCTGACACCTGCCCGGTGCTGGAAGGTTAAGAGGAGGGGTTAGCGTTCGCGCGAAGCTCTGAATTGAAGCCCCAGTAAACGGCGGCCGTAACTATAACGGTCCTAAGGTAGCGAAATTCCTTGTCGGGTAAGTTCCGACCCGCACGAAAGGTGTAACGATCTGGGCACTGTCTCAACGAGAGACTCGGTGAAATTATAGTACCTGTGAAGATGCAGGTTACCCGCGACAGGACGGAAAGACCCCGTGGAGCTTTACTGCAGCCTGATATTGAATTTTGGTACAGCTTGTACAGGATAGGTAGGAGCCTTGGAAGCCGGAGCGCTAGCTTCGGTGGAGGCATTGGTGGGATACTACCCTGGCTGTATTGACATTCTAACCCGCACCCCTTATCGGGGTGGGAGACAGTGTCAGGTGGGCAGTTTGACTGGGGCGGTCGCCTCCTAAAAAGTAACGGAGGCGCCCAAAGGTTCCCTCAGAATGGTTGGAAATCATTCGTAGAGTGTAAAGGCACAAGGGAGCTTGACTGCGAGACCTACAAGTCGAGCAGGGACGAAAGTCGGGCTTAGTGATCCGGTGGTTCCGCATGGAAGGGCCATCGCTCAACGGATAAAAGCTACCCCGGGGATAACAGGCTTATCTCCCCCAAGAGTCCACATCGACGGGGAGGTTTGGCACCTCGATGTCGGCTCATCGCATCCTGGGGCTGTAGTCGGTCCCAAGGGTTGGGCTGTTCGCCCATTAAAGCGGTACGCGAGCTGGGTTCAGAACGTCGTGAGACAGTTCGGTCCCTATCCGTCGTGGGCGTAGGAAATTTGAGAGGAGCTGTCCTTAGTACGAGAGGACCGGGATGGACGCACCGCTGGTGTACCAGTTGTCTTGCCAAAGGCATCGCTGGGTAGCTATGTGCGGAAGGGATAAGTGCTGAAAGCATCTAAGCATGAAGCCCCCCTCAAGATGAGATTTCCCATAGCGTAAGCTAGTAAGATCCCTGAAAGATGATCAGGTTGATAGGTCAGAGGTGGAAGCGTGGCGACATGTGGAGCTGACTGATACTAATAGATCGAGGACTTAACTAAAA
>NZ_JBQHVO010000123.1:0-2437 GCF_052064465.1 Niallia sp. HCP3S3_B10
AAATCATAATAGACTAACTGGTGGTTATTTTGATAAAAAAGTGTTCAATTCTATCTGGCGGAAACTGTTGATTTTAGTTTAGCAGTTACACGGGTTAACTTTTTATGGAGTTATTATTAATTTTAGAAGGTAAGATTCTCGTCTAAGGGATAAGGCATTGGTTTTATAGAGCTTTTAGTATATTAAAGTGATTTTCTAGAAAAAAATAAACTTATAAAAAAAGTGATTGCGATTTTTAATATTACATTTTATAATACTAACGAACGTTAGTAAACTTAGTGGTGGAATAAGATGGGTATTTAACGATATATCCATGTTTTGCTACCAGTACGTTAGGTAACCTACTATTCCAAGCTTTTGTAAGACCGGATAATACTATACGTAAAAAAATGCATAAGAAACGCATTTTATGTGAGGCTATAGCCTCTTAAATAGACAGCGATAGGAGAAGTTGTCAGCAAGTTAACTAACTCATTGCTTCAATGTTAAGCAATGCATAGGATATTGTAAAAGGGGATTATATAAAGGAGTCGATTGAAATTGATAGATAGATTAATTATTGAAGAACAGCTTTATCTGGCTGTACTCAAGCTACAGGATATTCATTGGGAGGTTGCACAGGAAGAAGACACATTCACGATCATTAAGGAAATCGAAAAAGTTCAGTTAGAATTGCAAAATATTAAAAAGGGATTGATGAAGGCGGAGGAGAATCAACTAGAGTTGAACATAGAAAACGTGTATTAATTATATAAAAGAATCAATTTCATAAATTTAGCCCTAGGGGCTCAAGGCTTTTAAAAACTAAAAAAAGGAGTACCTCCCCAAAATGTCGAATTTAGTAAGCACCACACAAACTAATAAGACTGGAGGAAGACTCCCTATGACTATTATACGACAAGGAAGCCTATTTGACATACAAGAATTATACGAGTTAGAACCTACCCAACGATTTGAAGCTATTTTTTCTGCTATTGACATTGATCCAATCTTCGCTGTGGTAACGAAGAAATCACGTTTTGGTAGATCTGTGGAGCTAAATTACGCTGCAATGATCTATTCTTTAGTCGCTAGAATAACTGAACGTATTCCATTTGTTAAAGACCTAGTTAAGCGATTAAAGAATGATATGATATTCCGGCTCGACTGCGGTTTTTTAGTTTCTGATTCTGTACCGTCTGAAGCTGCTTATTCAAGAATGATTACAATCATCAGTGAATCAAATATTTTGGAAGAAGTACAAGAGATTCTTCTCAAAAATGCGATTACTGAAGGATTCATTACAGACGATACAGTCGCAATTGATGTAACTCACTTTGAGGCCAAAGATCAGGCTCCACCAAAAAAAGAGAAACCTAAAACTGAACTTAAGAAACGTGGTCGCAAATCAAAGGAAGAGCGAGAACAATGGTTGATTGAAAAGGCTGAACATGAAGCCAATCTCCCTCTATTTGAAAAGAAAATTGAAGAACAGTTAGATGTTCCTTTAGCCGACCTTCGATCTGAGATTCCTCAGGCCCCTCAATGGGGTGTAAAGAAAAATAGTGAAGGAAAAAATGTTTTTTGGTACGGTTTTAAAGCTCATTTAGCTGTTGGAACAACGAGCCAATACATTTTTCAATCTCTGTTTTCTTCAGGCAATCTGAATGATGGAAAAGCCGCAATCCCCTTGTTAAAAGGGATTCATGAGCGTGTTAAACTTTCAACTCTACGTTTTGGAACAATGGATGCTGGATACGATTATGAGCCTATCTACACGCAGATACATCTAATGGGACACCAAGCAGTGATTGCTTATAATAAACGGAATGAGCCTGAACTTATTGGGTTTGATAAACATTTTGCACCAACATGTTTCCGGGAACACTCCTATCGGTACGATAGCTTCGATACGAAATATGAAACACTAAAATATAAAAGTCCGAAGGAATGTAAAGATTGTCCTTTAGCTGATGAAGGTATCTGTCAAAAAGTATACAAAGTTAGGATTACAACAGATTTAAGAAAGTACACGGCACCAGCCCGTGGTTCAAAATCATGGAAGACAATTTTTAAACGACGTACAGCTGTTGAGCGTGTAAATGCCTACCTCAAGGGATATTTTCAGCTTAACAATGTTCGATATCGTACTGGAAAACGTGCCAAGGTTCATTTTGATCTTGTAACTTTAGTTTATAATGCTTCAAAACTAGCCGTAGACCGCTTCAATGCCATGTTAAATCAACAACAAGCTGCCTAAATCAAAGGCGATGATAAATCTATTAAGTTTAGCCTTGTTGATTGGAGCAGAAGGCGGCGACTCCTGCGGGAAAAGCGTGTCCAGGTGAGACCCCGCAGGAGTGAAGCGAGACCACTGAAAAACTGATAGCTATTGATGATTGGTCGTAACCGCCTTTTAAACTTAGATGTGTAAATTGTTTTCCGAGGTGACCACATG
>NZ_JBQHVO010000124.1:0-2291 GCF_052064465.1 Niallia sp. HCP3S3_B10
GTAAGCGTCAAATAGACCCCACCTATGTTTTAGATGGGGCCTGGGTTATTATTTAGTTAAGTTTTTTAAATGAAATACAAGACACTGGTAGTGTCGTTGACCAAGGAAGTAGTTGGTCAAGGTTATCATGATCTGTCAGATCCAAGTTGGGAAGCTGCTCAAATAGATAGCGAAGATAGTAATATGGATTCAATCCGTTTGCGATCGCTGTCTCCACGATACTGTATATGATGGCACTGGCTCTCGCACCATTTGGTGTGTTACTAAACAGCCAAGCCTTCCTTCCAAGCACTACTGGCTTAATAGCCCTTTCGCTTCTATTGTTATCGATTTCTAATCGACCATCCTCTAGAAATGCCACTAACTTATCCCACTGGTTTAGACAGTATGTAATAGCTTTGCCGAGACCACTTTTAGGCAACACATGTTGTTCTTGTACTTTTAGCCATGACAAAAAAGAGTCTAGTATTGGTTTACTTTGCTCTAGACGTTGTTTATACCGTTCTTCCGGCTCTAATTCCTTTAACTTTCGCTCAATCGTGAAAAGTTGATTACAGAATTGGAGACCTTCGGTCGCAGCGACTGGTTTTATACTATTTGTAGGCAGTGCTTTTAAGACATCGGTAAAACCACGTCTGGCATGAGCCCAACAACCAACAAGTGTTACGTTTTCTACTTTATGATATCCGGCATAACCGTCGACTTGAAGAAAGCCTTTGAATTCCTTTAAGAAGTTCATTGGATTTTCTCCAGCTCTGGTTTCTTGATAATCATATAGTATGATGGGAGATCCCTCGACACCTGTACGGTATAGCCACAAATAGGATTTAGATGAAGCGGATCTACCTGGCTCTTGAAGCACTTGAAGAGTTGTCTCATCCGCACAAACAATGTCAAGCTTAACTAGGAGCTGATGCATCCGACTATATAGCTTGCTTAACCAACGATCTGCTCCGTACATCATCCAATTAGCCATCGTTTGACGAGATAATGTTATACCCAAACGATGTAGATGTTTTTCCTGTCTATATATAGGAAGTCCCTCTACATACTTTTGGCTCATGATATGTGCCAACATAGATGGAGATGCGAGACTTCCCGCAATGACTGGCTTCGGCATGGGCGCGGTTTGGATCGGCGTTTCAATGGCCTCCTGTTCACAATGGCGGCATGAATAAACATGGCGCACATGCTTCACCACTTTTACTTCAGCTGGGATATATTTTAATTCCTGACGGACTTCTGTACTCATTTCATGCAGGTTTCCACCGCAACACGAACAGACCTGCTCTTCATCGGATAAACGATAATCGATCGTTTCCACAGGCAGATTTTCTAACATCAACTGACGTTGGCCGCGTTTCTTCTTACGGCGGTAGGTGATGGTTTCTACGGTAGGTTCGGGTGATGCGAGGTCCGCTTCTTGTTCAACTTCATTAAAAAGAGTTAGTTCCAGTTGACCTGGAATGCCCTTTTCGCTAGATACACCAAAACGTTTAGACTGATGAAGGCGAAGCTGTTCTTGTAACCAACTAATCTTGGCTTCAGATTCACTTTTTTCCTTTTCTAGCTTCGCCTCTAAGTCTGCGTTTTTCTGTTCCAAGAGTTGAACGCGCTCGAGAAGTTCTTCAATTGTAGGAGTTGTGTTTGCTGTTTTCTTTGTCTTTTTCATGATTTCATTATACTATAAGATCCAACCGATTACTCTCATAATTTCATGTTTAAACGACAGTTTTTGCAGAAACGACGGGATGTGCTTTTGTCTGTTCTAATGATAAACCATCTAACAACCAATTCAATTGGCGACGTGAGATTTTATACGGACCTAAGCTCCCATGATCAGATGGCCAGTGAAATGTTCCACGTTCGAGTCTTCGGTAGTACAACCAAAATCCGTTGGTATCCCAATGAAGAATCTTGAGTTTATCGCGTTTCTTGTTACAAAAAACAAAAAGACTCGATGAAAAGGGATCTAGATTGAATTCCATCTGAACGATGATAGCTAATCCATCAATGGATTTTCTCATGTCCGTGCTACCTCGAGCGAGGTAGACACTCTCAATCGTTGATGCATTTAGCATATGGATTGAAGTGTCCTTACCACATCTACAAGCAGCTGGGGATCAAAGCCTTGTTTGACCTCTAACGCTACGTGACCAACATGAACAACTATGTTAGATTGAGAGTCTGTCATTGTTTCATCCATTTCTAATGTAATCCATTGTGAAGGGGTATTTGACGTGTCTTCGGTTGTTTTAAGCTTCTTCTTCCAATACCAGAATTGATGAATA
>NZ_JBQHVO010000125.1:0-2094 GCF_052064465.1 Niallia sp. HCP3S3_B10
CATTTTTTTCTTTCATATCGATCGACCTCCGTGTTATTTACTTAAAGTATAACACTAAAGTATCGTACGACATCTATCCTAACAGAGGGGGTTACTGAATAGTATTTCTAGAACACTATTATCTTTATCTTCGTTAATTAGTAAGATACTCTTATATATTGATGACAAGAGTTTTATTCCATAATTATTAATAATGTTGCTATCTAAACAAATATTATTTGGTGAAGGAATAGAAAAGCTTATCGGATGATGTTTTTGTAAATAACTGAGTAACGGTTTATGTTCTGACTCTATAGATGAAGAATCAAAATCTTTTGTGTTAAGTAAATAGAAACTTAACTCTCTCTTCTTAGGTATGATTTCTTTAATTTGTTCAATTGGAGTAGTATTTATTGACAGCATTTCATTAGGATCTCTAACCAACGTATTTATTATTTTTTTCTTATAAAAACTAGTTAAAAAAGGACTTATTTTATTGTTTTTTACCGCATCTCTAAAATAATCAATAGCTTGTTGTTTTGGACTTTCTAATAAAAATGCTATTTTTTTATTACCTTTATAACAATAATATCCTTTATTAAATAAGCATAAAAGATCATCGTAATTGTACTGTTCATGTGAATAAATATATATAAAATCTTGATAATCTTGAGAAATATAATAGTATTTAGCAATTACTAATTGTTGGACTAATGATAGATTATCTGGGATTTCAATAACATCTAAATTTGCTATTTTTTCTTTGTTATCAAAGTAAACTGTTCTGTTATCTTGTCCTAGTTTAGCTGCTTCTTCTCTAGATATTTTCTTTAGATTATTCATTTTCACTTCACTATCTTGAATTTCCCAAGATTCCTTTCAGTATTTTCTTTACAGGTGTCCTCTTAGATTTTCAATCTTATATCCCCATTGATTATTATTGTATGTGAATTCGCCGTCTATTATTTAAAGTCCTTCTTTCACTAAACTGCCCCTTTAGCACCATACGAAAAGGCTCGCCTTCTATTTAAGGAAAGCACCCGTTAGTTTAAACAATATATGCTTTTTATTATTGGTATGAACAGGATATTAAGTTCTTCATATTATTTAGGTAGATTTAGTTGCCACGAAACTCCAAAACGGTCATTTAGCCAGCCAAATTTCTTACTGAATCCATAATCTCCTAGTGGCATAAGAGCTTGTCCACCTTCGATCAGTTTCTGATAAATATTGTCAAGTTCTTCTTCGGTATTACAAGTAACATATATTGAGAACGAAGGTGTGAAGGAAAACTGATGTATTACATTACTGTCACTGCACATAAATTCTTGACCTTTTAAGGTGAAAGTAGCCTGCATGACAGTTCCTTCATCCCCACCTTCATTTGCACCATATCGAACAATATTTGTAATTGCTGAATCCTCAATCAGAGATGTGTAAAAAGTCATTGCTTCTTCTGCTTTGCCATCTTGAAACATTAAAAATGGTGTGACCATTTTTTCCATTATAAATCTACTCCTTTTATTATCTATTTTCTAAATTATAATTCAACTTGTATTATAAATCCATTCTCTTACTAACCTGCCCCTATTGTTACAAACGACATTTATTCTTGAAATACGGCTCTGATAAAAACATAAAGAACTGCAATTTTCCCTGCAGTTCTTTCAGAAATACTTCTTATATAATTCTCGTCTTAATTGTCCACTTAGATAAGCGTAAATCCTTGTTGTTTCACTTTTCTCATGCCCCATCAAGTTTTGAATAACTTCTAATGGTGCTCCATTATTAATTAAGGTGGTTGCATAACTATACCTTAATTGGTGCGGATGTATACACTTACTAATTTTTGCTCTTAACGAAATCTGTTTAATGACATATCTCATTTGTGCAACACCCATTCGGTGTGGGGCACGGAGAGTAACAAATAAAGCCTCCTCATTATCTTTTCTTTCCTCTAGAGTATGAGTAAAATGTTTGTGGGAGAATAAATATCCTTTTTGTCTAGTTGGGGGACGCGTCCTCCAACTAGACAAAAAGGCCACCAAGCGAGAGCGCGGTAGCTGGAAAAAATTAAGCATTAAAAAAGAGAGCTTCCTTTTGTAAAGTAGAATT
>NZ_JBQHVO010000126.1:0-1934 GCF_052064465.1 Niallia sp. HCP3S3_B10
CGTTCCCATACCGAACACGGAAGTTAAGCTTCTAAAGCGCCGATGGTAGTTGGGGGTTCTCCCCCTGTGAGAGTAGGACGTCGCCAGGCATTATATATGGAGGATTAGCTCAGCTGGGAGAGCATCTGCCTTACAAGCAGAGGGTCGGCGGTTCGATCCCGTCATCCTCCACCATTATTATGGACAGACTATACACGCCGGTTTAGCTCAATTGGTAGAGCAACTGACTTGTAATCAGTAGGTTGGGGGTTCAAGTCCTCTAGCCGGCACCACTTTTTTTGAGCCATTAGCTCAGTCGGTAGAGCATCTGACTTTTAATCAGAGGGTCGGAGGTTCGAATCCTCCATGGCTCACCATATAGTAAATATTGGTTTTATTAAGCGGGTGTGGCGGAATTGGCAGACGCACTAGACTTAGGATCTAGCGCCGCAAGGCGTGGGGGTTCGACTCCCTTCACCCGCACCAATTAATTAAATATTATGCGGAAGTAGTTCAGTGGTAGAACACCACCTTGCCAAGGTGGGGGTCGCGGGTTCGAATCCCGTCTTCCGCTCCAAAAACAATGCCGGGGTGGCGGAACTGGCAGACGCACAGGACTTAAAATCCTGCGGTAGGTGACTACCGTACCGGTTCGATTCCGGTCCTCGGCACCATTGTTTTTAAATTAATGCGCCCGTAGCTCAATTGGATAGAGCGTCTGACTACGGATCAGAAGGTTATGGGTTCGACTCCTTTCGGGCGCGCCATTATATTTCGGGAAGTAGCTCAGCTTGGTAGAGCACTTGGTTTGGGACCAAGGGGTCGCAGGTTCGAATCCTGTCTTCCCGACCAGCGAAACATATGGGGCCTTAGCTCAGCTGGGAGAGCGCCTGCCTTGCACGCAGGAGGTCAGCGGTTCGATCCCGCTAGGCTCCACCAATATTTACATTTATTAATATGATGGCGGCGTAGCTCAGCTGGCTAGAGCGTACGGTTCATACCCGTGAGGTCGGGGGTTCGATCCCCTCTGCCGCTACCATAAAAAATCTGGACCTTTAGCTCAGTTGGTTAGAGCAGACGGCTCATAACCGTCCGGTCGTAGGTTCGAGTCCTACAAGGTCCACCATATCATTGAGGAGGAATACCCAAGTCCGGCTGAAGGGATCGGTCTTGAAAACCGACAGGCGGGTCAAACCGCGCGGGGGTTCGAATCCCCCTTCCTCCTCCATTTGATTTACTTATATTATTGTCGCGGGGTGGAGCAGTCTGGTAGCTCGTCGGGCTCATAACCCGAAGGTCGCAGGTTCAAATCCTGTCCCCGCAATCTGGTCCGGTAGTTCAGTTGGTTAGAATGCCTGCCTGTCACGCAGGAGGTCGCGGGTTCGAGTCCCGTCCGGACCGCCATTTAAGATGGCTCAGTAGCTCAGTCGGTAGAGCAAAGGACTGAAAATCCTTGTGTCGGCGGTTCGATTCCGTCCTGAGCCACCATTTAGTTTTTTCTAAAATGAAGGTATAAAACGATGGCGGCTATGGCGAAGTGGTGAACGCATCGGATTGTGGCTCCGACACTCGTGGGTTCGATTCCCACTAGTCGCCCCATTATAAAAAATTAATATGCGGGTGTAGTTTAATGGTAAAACCTCAGCCTTCCAAGCTGATGTCGTGGGTTCGATTCCCATCACCCGCTCCATATTTAGGGCCTATAGCTCAGCTGGTTAGAGCGCACGCCTGATAAGCGTGAGGTCGATGGTTCGAGTCCATTTAGGCCCACCATAAAATGAATATTCCGCAGTAGCTCAGTGGTAGAGCATTCGGCTGTTAACCGAACGGTCGTAGGTTCGAGTCCTACCTGCGGAGCCATTTTTTTTGGGGAAGTACTCAAGAGGCTGAAGAGGCGCCCCTGCTAAGGGTGTAGGTCGCGTAAGCGGCGCGAGGGTTCAAATCCCTCCTTCTCC
>NZ_JBQHVO010000127.1:0-1868 GCF_052064465.1 Niallia sp. HCP3S3_B10
GTTTGAGTCAAGTATTTGTGGGAGAAATTTTTTATCGTCGGAATTTCTCTCTTTTTCAGTGTGTTTGCTATCTCTATTGTTAACGCTTTCTATACTTACTCTATTTATAGTCAGGCTGTTTTCGTAAAATTTTTTGGGATCAATAGACCGTTCCTTTCCGCTACAGGCACTTGCTTTCCGCGGGGAGGAAGTCGAGCCTCCTCGCCGTTCCGGCTGTGGGGTCTCGACCTTTCCTCTATGTCCCGCAGGAGTCAAGTGCCTTTCGCTCCAATCCACTCTGCGTTTTCTATGTTGTTAAAATCCATAACCTTTTAGAATACAGTTTACAGTTAAACGTCGACAATCCTTTTTAAAATCCTTGTAATGCTTTTAACGCATGATATAGTGGCTTTCCTGTTGTTTGACTCAAATAGGCAATGTTTTGTCTTGTTGCCTGTCCTGCTGTTTTGGTTAGTTTTTCACGGTAGTATTTTGGTTTTATATGATTTGATTCCTTCTCTTCCAATCGTTTCGTCATTGTTCCGATCAGTGTTTTAATATCTAATCCATCTTTTAAGCCAACCATGAATCGAATAAATGCATCTATTCCTTTTTCACTCCATGCCCTTCCGTTTTTCAGACGCTTGGCAAACACACTCATGGTTCCTTCTGCGCTGCCCATCGGACGCATATCACTCGTATCTATTCCTTGTTCCTGTAACCAAATTCTATAGTCTCCAAGTGCCTCGGGATATGGAGAAAGCTGGTTAATTAATGCTTCTAATCGTTCTTCTTTTTTCTCTGTATCCAGGGTCGCCACTGCACTATTTAACTCTACTAATAATCCCTCTCCATCATACTTAGCTAGCTTTTTTCGTATCGCTTTATATCTAGGATGTTCTTTAAAAATACGTTGGATTTCTCGAGCTACGTGGAATCTGTCTATCGTGAAAAAAGCTTTCTTTTGAAAATACTCTCTGCACGCAGTTATCCAACTAGCTCCGTCCCCATTGATAGCTAAAAGATGAGTAGTTGGATCGTAATGATACGTATCCATTAAAAATTGTTCTAACTCTTCCCAGAAAGGTGCTTCTGCTTTATGAATAAAATGCCGTTTTCCCACAAGACTGGCTCTCTTTCCATTCATAGACCAACCTTCATGGATAGCTGCGATCTTTTCTTCTCGTCCGCGCTTCTTACCACCTTGCCGTTTAATAAATAAGCCATCTACTTCGATAAATAATACCTTTCTTTTTGGTTCGATTGGCAAGCTCGGTACAACTTCTGTTTGTAATAAATGTTGACGAATCGCTTCATGACTAGCTACAGAGTATCCAAGTAATTTTTCTAACGTAGAAGATGCATGTCTGTATGATGGCCCAGTAACCGCCAATTCCATCGCCATTTCTTCCACAACTGGACTAAATCCTTTACCGCCCTCAAACTGTAAATATTGATCTAATAAATAGACATATTTGTTGCCGATACGATCCCAATAGTAATTTCGCTTAATTGAAACAGATCCAAATAAGGTGTCCATCTGAATCGCTCTCTTATCTTTGAGTTGATATCTTCCTTTATCTCGTTGTTCAGCTATTTCTCTGTCATACCCAGTTAACAGCTCCTCGAGAACTTCCGAAAAAGTTTCCTGTAATGTTTTAAATAAATCACTTTCTATTTCTTTTAATGTAGGTAGTTTTATGGTATTTTGTTTCATAGGGACTTTCTCCTTTTGTATGTTTTGTCCGCAAACACTACTATACAAAAAGAAAGTCCCTTTTTCTTTATTTTTGCTCATACTACCGCGCTTGCGTTTGGTTGGCGGTCTAACGACCACCAACCAAACCAGAGGGTAAATTATTTTCTACCCACAAACATTTTACTCATAC
>NZ_JBQHVO010000128.1:0-1798 GCF_052064465.1 Niallia sp. HCP3S3_B10
CTCCTCGTATAGTAAGTTTATAGTCCTCTTTCGAGGTAATTTCCAATTAAAATATTGTTCTTTGATAATTCTATAGATGTTAGTTCAGATAGTGGGGGGCTAGCCCCCCACTATCTGAAAAAGTTTTCCAAAGGGTGGACTTTTCGTGATGTCCCTAGATAATGGTCTTAGGATCATTTGGGGGATTTCTATCATCTCCTGTAGCTTTGACTACTACAAAAGTCTGTCTCCCCAGTCCTTGTTCGAACTTCTAACCCGCAGGCTGTTCCCTTTGGCAGCCCATGCTGGAAGTTGCAGCTTCCAGGCAGCTCATGGACCAAAGTGAGTTCTAATACGCGAGGGTGATTGACCGACAAGTACACTGGGGATATCCCGAAGAGTCCTTCCCTTGATCCTAGATTGAAAGGAGGTTAGCCACCATGAAATTATTTGTTGGAATAGACGTTAGCTCTCAAGATATGAAAGCTTGTGTCATGAATTTTGAAGGAGAAGCATTAACTGCTCTCACTGTTGACAACAATTTGACTGGGGCATCTTATCTGAAAGATCAGATTGTCAAGATAGCCCAAAGTAACTCAATTTCCGAGATTCAAATCGGGATGGAGGCCACTTCAGTCTATAGTTGGCATCCTGCTATGTTTTTTCACGAGGATGAATCTCTTAAAGAATTTAAAACAACAGTCTTTACTATTAATCCAAAACTAATTAAAAAATTTAAAGAGTCATATGTTGACCTGGATAAAACAGACCAAGTCGATGCTTGGATTATTGCAGATCGCTTACGGTTTGGACGTCTTCCACTAACGGCGGTGATGCAGGAACAATTTATTGCTCTTCAAAGGTTGACAAGAATGAGATATCATCTCGTTCACAACCTAACGCGAGAAAAGCAATATTTTCTGCAACACTTATTTTATAAGTGTAGTTCCTTTACGACTGAAGTGGATAGTTCGGTTTTTGGAAATGCCATGTTAGAGCTATTTCTTGAACAATATAGCTTAGATGAAATTAGCTCAATGGATCTTCAAGAACTTGCGAATTATCTTCAAGATAAGGGCAAAAATCGCTTTACTGACGCCGAGTGTGTGGCGAAATCCATTCAAAAGGCTGCGAGATCTTCCTACCGATTATCAAAGTGTGTGGAAGATTCTATCGACCTATTATTAGGGACTTCAATAGAGTCCATCCGTAGTATAACTAAACAGATTAAAGAACTTGACAAAGCCATCCAAAAGCTTCTAGAAGGTATCCCTAATACCTTACAGACGATTCCAGGAATAGGCCCAGTCTATACCGCTGGTATTTTAGCCGAAATTGGACAAATTGATCGCTTTGATAACCAAGCTTCCATTGCCAAATATAGTGGACTTACATGGTCCAAGAATCAATCAGGAAAGTTCCAAGCTGAGGAAACCAAAATGATACGTTCAGGAAATAGATTTCTTCGTTATTACCTTGTTGAAGCTGCCAACTCGGTTCAACGAAATGAACCTGAATTTCGGGCATACTACCTGAAAAAATATCGTGAGGTTCCTAAGCATCAACACAAAAGAGCACTCGTCTTAACGGCAAGAAAACTTGTGCGGTTGGTCGATGCGCTGCTACGCAACGATCAAGTCTACACGCCAAGAAGGAAGGTGAATAACTAAAGGATAAAACATCCTAAATCCTTCAATATTTTCCAGTAAATGGTTTAATATCTTACTGGGTTTCTTAAGTATTGTCTTTTTTAGGTATTGGTTGGCTTACAATTTCCAATTCCTTAGATTTTGGTACTTGACATATTACCGCAGGACTT
>NZ_JBQHVO010000129.1:0-1789 GCF_052064465.1 Niallia sp. HCP3S3_B10
CCTCCCTCTATAAATATTGATTTATCAACGGTTTGAGCCGTTGTTGGGGTGTCAAAAAAATATTTTTCGACACGATTCCTAACAGAATTTATATATTATGTGTAATTATTCCAACCTACGGGTACGCTACGCGGTCACTACTGGATAATTATAGAAAGTAGTGATAGGGAATTATGCGATGCACAATGGATCTCTGCGTAGCTTATGATGACGTACCCTCCCATGTCTCTGGGCATCTATGTGCCTACATTCCTTCGTTCGGTCTAGTCATAAGGCAGAGGCTAGCGAAGCTCCTTTAGGGACTCAAGGTCGAATGGAAAATATATTGCCAGCTTCTCCGTGTCATCCTGTTGTCTAGGTCTTATTGTCTTATTAAGGGGATGTAGGGTTTAAACAGCCTCTGCGAGACCTGGAATATCCCTCATCATTCGCTGTGCGTCAAACGCTTTGTGCTTGGTACTAATTCCATGTAATACTTTTAATAGCTTACCGCATAAAACCACGATAGATTGCTTCTTGCGTAATGGATTAACCTGACGGTTTGTGTAATACTCGTGCAGCTTTCTAAAGGCTTCATTATGGCGAATCATAGGCATCATAACTCGGAACAGGAGGGCACGTAACTTTCGTCTGCCCCGTTTAGAAATACGTTTTTGTCCTTTATGCAGACCAGAGGAATTTTCACGTAACGTTAATCCCGCGAGTTTGATAAGTTGGCGTGGATCTTCGTAGTGTGAAAAGCTTCCAATTTCGGCTAATAAGTCAACAATGGTGGTATCTCCAAGTCCTTGGACGGTTGATAGCCATTCATACTCTACAGACGTTTTTACAAGTTCAACTAAGTGCACCGTAATGTTTTCGATATCTTTCTCTAATTGATGGTAACGGCGAACGAGCGTGGCGATTTCAATGTGGGCCATCTCACGTCCTTCTGTTACCCCGATAGAGTTAGCCGCGACTTCAATAAGGCGCACTGCTTTTGGTCTTTGTGGGGATTTTAGCCCCTCGACCTTTCGATAAAGGGTTAAGACTTCATCGGGTTGTTTTTGGTGAAAATCACTCGGAAATGGAGTACATTCAAGTACAGCTAAAGCCATTTTTCCGAATGAAGGAAACACCTGAGTAAACTCTGGGAAATAGCGATCTAACCAGCGAATCATCATGTTTTTGAGAGAGCCTAACTCCTCTACCAACTTGCTTCTAAAAGTTGAGCCAACACGAAGTTCTGCTTCCATTTCCTTTAAAATACGCGGATAACTGAAACGACCGTCTTTAATAAGACGAGCAATTACTAGCGCATCTTTTCGGTCATGTTTAGTTGGAAGATTGTCGTCTAACTCCTTTGAACGTTTGACGTGCATCGGATTTGTCATTACTAAGGGGATGCCCCGTTCCTCAAGGAAATAAGCTAAATTGAGCCAGTAATGGCCAGTAGGTTCAATCCCAACAATAACCTCTGTTTTTTCATTTTCTTTCATTGCGGTCAAAATACGTTGATAGAAATAATTAAAACCGCTATTAGACTGGGAAACAGCAAAAGACTTTTGAAGCACACGACCGCGATCATCTACAAAGCAAGCGTAATGCGTACGCTTGGCAATATCGATTCCGACCACAAGTGTTTTCTCGGTGACTTGATTTATTTTCTGATTTTGTTTAAAATCCATTATGGAGTCCTCCTTGGTTACAAATTAGGGGTCATTTCGTCGACGATTTGACACCCCGCATCATACCAAGAGGGCTCTTTTTGTTCAAGTCCCCGAAAATCCTTCTAACAGGAATGCTCCTT
>NZ_JBQHVO010000130.1:0-1743 GCF_052064465.1 Niallia sp. HCP3S3_B10
GGCTCTGTTAAAGTCTGTTGTTGATAAATTGATTAACAGGAACTTATGTTCTATAATGGGTTTAACTATATAAAAGTGGTGATAAACGTGAGAGCAACTGATATTCTTAAAGCCATTCAAAAACTAAATCCAGCAGAAAAGCACCGATTACGAGAGTATTTAATTGATGCACTTACTGCATCTTCTTCAACAGGAACTATTCTGCAAGAAATATCTGAACGTAAAAATAAGAGCGGTTATCATTGTCCTGACTGCGAATCAGAACATATCGTTCGGTATGGCAAATACTCCACTATTGTTGATGGAGATGAAGTAGAAAAGCAACGTTACCGCTGTAAAGCGTGTAAAAAGACATTTACTGACCTAACAAATACTGCTCTATATCGAACACGCCATCTCAATCAATGGATTAAATTCATCGAATGTATGATAGAAGGATATTCCCTGCGTAAATCTGCTGAATTAGTTGGTAATGTTACTCATGTCACCTTATTTTACTGGAGACACAAACTCTTATCATCATTAAAACAAATGGAAATATCGAATTTTGAAGGTATCGTCGAAATGGACGAGACCTATTTCCTATACTCCGAAAAAGGACAAAGAAAGATTAAAGACAGAAAACCCCGTAAACGTGGTGGTTCCGCTAAGAAACGTGGCATAAGCAACGAACAAGTATGTGTCTTAGTCGCAAGAGACCGTGAAAAGATGACTTTTTCACAGACATTGGGAATGGGTCGATTAACAAAAGAGCAGTTAGACAAAGCTATCGGACATAAACTTTCTGATGAAAATGTTTTATGCACCGATTCTTGGCGTGCCTTTAAAACATATGCCGCTGAAAAAGGTATGGATATTTATCAATTCAAGTCTGATGGTAAGGTTCGCACAAAGGGACTATACCATATCCAGAACGTTAACAATTATCACCGAAGGCTTAAAGGATGGATACAACGTTTTAATGGAGTTGCAACTAAATACCTGAATAATTACCTTGCTTGGTTTCGGGTGTTAGAATCCATTCAACATCAAAGGAATCCTATTACTATGAATGACTTGATGATTAAAGGGAATTTAATACAAAATATGGAAACATATGATACACTTAGGTTAGCTAAATTCACGATATAAACATCACTGCTTGTTCAACTAACGACGCAGGTTAATAAAAATCTGATGAATCTTTTTTGTAATGGAACCGTCTAATATATGGGAGGTGTTTATATGCGAAAGAAATTATTAGTAATAATTTCTGGAATTCTTTTATTATTATCTGGTTGTTCTTTAAATGATGGTGAATCAGAGAATGAAATACAAAATGATGCCAGTGCAAGCTGGGCATATCCATTCGTTAAATGGGAAAATCAAACCTATGTTGTAGCAGAAGAGGAAATTAAAGAAGACAAAATAGGTCAAGAAATCGGTAAAGTTACTTCATATTCAGACCTTGAAAGTTCTAACACAAGTGGGAACTTCTCTAATGAATATGAAGTTGGGACAAAGTATTATGAAATCACAGATATTAGCCAAAAAGAAGCAATAGCTATCGAAGTTAAAAAAGGAAAGTTTATTAAAGCTGTAATTTCTGATAAATGGGAAGAGCAAAATTTTTAGCTTTGTGAAATGATGTACTTAAACAAACGGGTGCGTTAGTTGAATAAGCAAATATTATAAAATGGAACTTCCGTAAATTAGGAGGTTTCGTTTTATAAGAAATATCAACATTAAACTTTAACAGAGCCA
>NZ_JBQHVO010000131.1:0-1714 GCF_052064465.1 Niallia sp. HCP3S3_B10
CTTGCTGGCCTGATGATTTGAATGGAAAGGAAATCCATTCTTTCCATTCAAATCATCAGGGAATAAAGTGTATTAAGGCGGACTCAACGTTACCTTTTTCCCTCATCACGCATTGGATTAAGTGCTACTTTTTCAATAGGTGTCCAATTTCTTAGACTCCTCGCCCAGCGTTCTGGATGCTTCGCTTTTGCGGCTTCATATACGTCTTTTCTCTTTGTCAATATGGTTACGTGTTCTCCGGCATGACACTGTGCCGGTGTTACATAATTCAGCCCACTATGCAGATGAATATGATTATACCAATGGACAAATTGGTGTGCCCATTGTCTGGCTTCTTCAAGTGAGGTAAAGCCCTTATGCGGATAATCAGGGCGGTATTTAAGTGTTCGAAACATGGCTTCTGAATAAGGATTATCATTGCTTACACGTGGTCTTGAAAAGGAACTTTGGATCCCCAACTTCTCAAGTAAACTTAAAAAGGTCTCAGCTTTCATCGGACTCCCATTGTCTGAATGCAACACCAGTGGTGCCCCTTGGATTTTCTCATTAATGACTGCTTTTTTTACAAGTGATTCAGCGTGTGTCGCTTCTTCCTTTTCCCATACTTCCCACCCAACTGCTTTTCTACTAAATAGATCGAGTATTAAATAGAGGCGATAATACAAGCCTTTCACAGGTCCACCAAGCCACGTAATATCCCATGTCCACACCTGATTTGGCGATGTGGCCAGATGACTCTCGGGGATTCTTCGTGTTGGCTTTTGACTACGTCCACGGTGGTGTTGCATCTTTCCTTCACGTAAAACACGGTAAAACGTAGATTCTGACGCAATATATGTTCCTTTATCCGCAAGCTTTGGGACAATTTGTGTCGGCGGTAAGTCGGCATATTCTTCTTGTGTAACAACCTCGAGTATTTCCTTTTTCTCTTCCTCGGACAACTTATTTTTTGGAACAGGTCTTTTCGCAAAGGGACGCTGATCGACCTTAACCTTACCATCTGCCACCCAGCGCTCGTAGGTTCGTACACTAATATAAAGTTCCTCACAAGCCTTCGCTAACCGCGCACCATTTTGATTGGCTTCTTGGATGAGTTCTACAGCTAATGCGCGATTTGATGGGCTAATCATTCTTCCTCGTCGTCCCCCCAAATCGCTTGGGCCTTTTTTCTAAGTAATAATAACGCCGCAGCTTCCGCTAATGCTTTCTCCTTCTTTTGAAGATCTTTTTCTAACTGTTTTGCCCGTTTCTGTTCTTCCTTTAACGCACCAGATAACTGCTTTGATTGATCAAATACTTGTCCGTTTGCCTGGAGACAAACAGATCGCCATAATTCAATCTGTTCACGGTACAAACCCTTTTTACGACAGTATTCAGCCAATTCCGTTTCGTTCATCGCAAAGGTCTCCATCACGATTAAAAACTTATCTTGACTGGTCCATTTGTCACTTGTTTGTCCATTGCCAGGCGTTGCCACACCAGCTTCACGTGCAGCCTTACGCCACTTGTACAACGTTGGTTCTGTGATGCCTTCTTCCTTCGAGATAGTAGCCACTGATTCGTTATGTGGTGGCATCATTCGTTTAACAATTGCCTCTTTTTGTTCCTTCGAGTATCGTACTCCATTTTTTTCTTTCATATCGATCGACCTCCGTGTTATTTACTTAAAGTATAACACTAAAGTATCGTACGACATCTATCCTAACAGAGGGGG
>NZ_JBQHVO010000132.1:0-1708 GCF_052064465.1 Niallia sp. HCP3S3_B10
TGAGGCCACTGACAAACTGAGGTCATTTCTAAATAATCAGCTGGCCGCATAAAAAAAAGACGACCCTCATTAAATTTTTTGAATGTAGAGTCGTCTTTTTTTATCCATTTTCTCATGAATTCCTATCTTTTTTAACTCATTAATTTCAAAATTCTTTTTAAATTCACCGTAAATATTGCCATGGCACCTTGCAATTCCATACCTAATAGACCCGAGGATTTTGCAACATTGTACCCGTGTCTGTGTTTTAATTCGCTATTTTTAGCTTCTATTTTATATCGTTCTTTCGACTTTTCTTTAAAATAGTCACTTTCTTGAAATTTTGCCTGCTCTGTATGCTCGTTTGATTTGATGCTTACAGAATATGTTTTACTTTTAGCCCCTTCCTTATAACATCCTTCCTTAAACGGACAGTGTTTACATTTTTCTATATCAAAATAGTACGTATGAACTTGATTTCTACCTTCTCCTTTTTTGCCCTGTTTTGCTTTTCTTATTGCCATATGTCCAGCCTTACAAACATACATTCCAGCATCTTTATTAAATTCAAATTCATCTTCTTTTTTACGGTATCCTTGTGTTACAGAAGGGTTTAATTTGGCTACCAATTTCATTCCATTCTTTTTTGTGAACTCGATATTTCCTTTTTCCGAATAAGCTGCATCCCCGATCACTGCCTCAACTTCCATGCCGGCTGTCATACTTTTTTCAATCAGTGTTTCTAATTGTTTTCCGTCATTCTTTTCTCCAGTTGTGACTGTTGCGGCTGTAATAATCCTTTCTTCACTCATGGCTATGTGCGTTTTGTATCCAAAAAATGAGGTATCCTCACTCTTGTGACCAACTTTAGCATCTTTATCTTCTGAAATTTGTAGATATTCGATATCGTCATTTACCGTTTCTTTTAGAAGGTTTAGTTGTTCCTTTACTTTTGGATATGGAACAAGCGTATCTTCCTTCTCAATCACCTCAATCAGTTTTTGACAATACTCCATTTCATCCTCCAAAATATCCGTTGAAGTTTTAGTGGGAAACTTATCTTTCATGCTTTCATCTATTTTATAAACAGCTTTTCTAAGCTTTTTCGAACGATCCATTAGGATTTCTTTAGGTGATTTCTGATTATAACGAGCTTTCGAATGAGTGGCATCTACGATAATAGCTTTACTTTTGATAATTCCCTTTTCAATAGCGATTTCTACGGTTTTATTAACAAGCATATCTAAAAGTTTTACGTCTTTTAAACGCAACTTTCTAAATTTGGTTAAAGAACTTGGTTCAATCACCGAATCTTCGGGTGCCATATCAAGAAAATATTTAAAAGACATATCATATTTTGAACGTTCAACAACGTCAACATCAGACAAGTCATAAATCGACTTTAATAATAAATACTTGAACATACGAATAGGATCGATGGCATTTCGACCGTTATCAAAACAATAATTTTTCTTGATTTCATCATAAACAAATGAAAAGTCAATTAAGTCATTAATTTTTCGTAACAGATTATCTTTTGGAACGACTAAATCATATAGAGCCATAAAAGGGCTAAAAAGAATCATAGACTGTTGTTTTTGAATCATAGTATCCACCCACACTGAAATTGATACTATAATTATACAATAAAAAAAGGATAGTTCCTTCAAATAATGAAGGACTATACCTTTTAGATTATGAACATTTGGAGGACTTTTTCAGTGGCCTC
>NZ_JBQHVO010000133.1:0-1689 GCF_052064465.1 Niallia sp. HCP3S3_B10
CTTACACGGCACAACTAACACAATGATTTAGTTGTGCCGATTCCACTTGCTTTCAATATTGTTTAAATATGCATTTGGGTCCTGCTTAAATCTTCTCTGTTTTGTGTGTTCATGTATTCGACTGTCCCACTTACTAACTTCTTTTTTATAGCCAGAATAAGTAGCATTCCGAATCTTCTGCAGCCCATCTTGTTCATTTTTAACATTTTCAACGAATACGATGTTTTCACCGTGACGAACAATGTATCGATTCCAAGTTCGACTGCCTGTAATCCTACGATGCCTTACTTTTGTTCTTCTAAAGAAAAGCTCTAAATCATTATTTGTCCTTGGCAGGAGAGGGTAATCGTAAAATGTAAAGAGACCTTTCCAAAAGCCTTTACTATATCTCATCAGATTGTCCACAAAGGCAAAATCATCTTCACGGTTTAGTTCCTTTTCTATTTGGGTCAGATATTGTTTTAACCGGGATTCAACCCAAGAACTTGTTTTGTTTTCGGAAGGATCCATGATTGTGGCAATCCTTTTAAAACGCAGATCCCACCGTTTTACGAGCTGATAATCCTTTTTGTAGTTATCCACATTTCTGACTATTCTGAACAGCTTTTCAAGTAAAGGAGTCCCCTTTTTTATCCAGGCATTTTTCAATCGAGTCCTTGATTGATTTTGTTCGCTCAAAGACACGTGTACCTGGTAATTCAAACGGTGGTTTTCCATCTTCCAAAAGCACTGAACGAATCGCCGCTACATAGTCACTCGCAATTTCTTCTTCCATGCTTACTGATGATGATTCTTCAATTTTTCTTTCGATTTCCCGAATTCCCCTTAGCTTCTTTTTGATGTTTGTCTTTAGCTTTCTGTCCTTTTCTACCAACGGTTTTGCGATATCTTTGAAGTAATGGAACTGACAGTATTGATATGGGATGTCCGGTGCTATCTTTTCGATTGCTAAACGGATTGACTGCTGACCATCACTGATGAAACCTTGGATAGGGTAACCCCAATCAAGAATTGGTTGAATAATTCCGATTAACTCTTGAGAGGCGCTACTCTTTAAATTATGTGCTGCCAAGATGGTGCCACTTAAGACCTCGCGAATAACATACAACGTTTCATTTCCTTTTTCAGGTTGAACGCCATCAATGGATAAGATTAATCCATTGTTCTGTTCCACGACTTCCTCTAAGGTTTCTTTCATATTTTCTGTAATCGCTGAACGAAGAAGTAACGCATATCGTTCGTACAGTTTCTGAACTTGCCTTTCTGAGATTTTCACTTGCTTCTCAGCTAGGATGGTGGCAATTTCTGAACGGGTTTTATGTTCTTTGAAACGCAAGTGCCCAATGTGGGCAATGACATCCATGCCATAGGTGATGTGCTTCATACTAAGTTGCTCAGCCTCCGCAGAACGATAAACAGTATTGTTCTCACAGCCATTATTTTCACAGCGATAGCCAAGATTAATAACTTTAAATTCCCCTTTTAGGGTAGAGATGGTTTTCCTCCATACAGGATGGCAATAGGTTAATTTCTCTCCACAGTCAGGACAATTTGAAATTTCAGGACTGTAATAGATAGACTCGCTTGGATTCAACCTGTTTTTAGTACGCATAAATAAACACCAACTTAAATAATTAATAAGTCTATTATAACCTATTTTATCCGTTGGTGTTATTTATTCCGTGTAAG
>NZ_JBQHVO010000134.1:0-1679 GCF_052064465.1 Niallia sp. HCP3S3_B10
AGGCTGTTTTCGTAAAGTTTGTGGTTTTTTGGACAAGGTTAAGGAAATACTGAATATTACAGGTAAATCGACATAATTGAGGAAAATTGTGGTATTGTTACAATTAGTAGAGTATTACAAACAATGAGTAGAGGGGATTCTATGAAGAAAATTTTGTTACTTTTGTCATTAATATTTATTTTTGGATTTACTTTAGTAGGATGCAGCCAAGATGTTCAACATAATAAAAGTTTGGAAAAGGCAATTTATTCAGTTGTAAAGGATAAAAATTCAACTGAGATTGAATTAAAGTCTTTAACCGATTTTTCCTGGGATAAAGCCTTTTTATTTCAACCATATTCGGCACAAGAAGATATGAGCGAAAAAATGGGTGTGAATTTTAAAGACCCTAGCAAATTAGATTACAGGGATGATATTTATTTATTAGTCTTTCTAAACAAAGATAAAGTGGTCCAATATGCCGAAATAGACCGTCAAGGAAGCAACTTCAATATAGAAGATGAGTACCTAACAAAAGAAAATTCTAAAATAATGATTAAAAGGTAATTTACCAATAGAATTCTGTAATCATTTGCGGAATTCTTTTTTATGCACTTCTTAACGTTTCAACTGTTGTATAATTCGATTTTTGACACGCTGAAATAAGCATTTGTTCTACTCTATTTTCAAATGCCAAGTTCTTCCCTAATTCAAGCCAACGGAACCAATAAAGGTAGTTATCTAGATATTTAGTAGCAACACCTTGAAACCTAACCATCCAATCTTCCAATCGTTTATGAAAGTTATTGACGTGTTGAACGTGATATATGCCCTTTTTGACATACCCTTCCTTACTGACATTAATCGTTTCGTGTTTTAACCCCTTAATTAAAGCGAACTTCTTGTAATTCGTAGCTGTATCGGTGCATAACAAAGCAGAGGGGTCTATATGTTCTCCAATTACGGCATCTATTTCTTCTGCTCGTACACGCCCACGACCAGCCTTTCGTGCTACTACACTGCCATTACGGTCTTGGGCTACAACTACTGCAATTTTAAGGTTGGAAATGCCCCTCTTTTGGTCTTTGCCACCACGCTCTTTCGGTTCTCTATGTGTTATTTTTCGTTTTCCTTTCATAGACTCTTTAAGGAATGTTTCATCGCTTTCTACAATCCCTTTGAGTTGGTCAAATCCGAGACTACCTAATGCGTTCAAGATTTTATGTCTCCAATAAAATGCAGTGGAGATGTGTATTTTAAGGCGTTCAGCGATTTTAGGCAAAGTATAGCCTTCTACCATTAATTCAATGTACTTCACCCATTTTTCAGGATAACGAGAGCCTGAAAATGGCGTGTTAGTCATATCGTTAAAGGTCTTACCGCAATCCTTACATAGATAGCGTTGGCGTGATTTATATTTGCCGTTCCGCTTAACAGAAGTGCTTCCACAATGAAGACAACCCATTCCAGATGCAAAACGGGCTTCACGAATATCATTCAGCAGTTTTGTAATCTTGCTTGGGTCATCTGGAAATAGGTCTTGCTTCATTGCCTTAAACAACGCCATCTGCTCTGATTCTGTTAATTCGCCAAACTGCTCATAAACATCTAACCACATAATCGAACGCCTCCAGACAGCATTATATCAACCTTTATACAGTATGGTCAAGATAGCAACAATCTATACGAAAACAGCCTAA
>NZ_JBQHVO010000135.1:0-1610 GCF_052064465.1 Niallia sp. HCP3S3_B10
GTTAGTGAAAATGCCGGAGATATAATTTTAACAGGGGAATTTCAAGCATATAAGCAGGAACGAGGGTTCCGAATTTACCTCTGTAGAAAGGCAGATCCCCAAAGTAAAGGGAAGGTAGAAAATGTAGTGAAATATGTAAAAAGGAACTTTGCAAAACACAGAGTATTTCCAAATCTAGAATCCTGGAATGAAAAATGTTTAGCATGGTTGAAGAGGACAGGAAATTACAATGTACATCACACAACAAAAAAGAGACCAGTAGAAGTGCACGCCCTCGAAAAGCAACACTTAACGCCAGTCTCCTCCCTGCTTTCTTTCGAAAGCAACCTTGTAAATAGTATAACAAGAACTGTTCATAAGGACAATATTATCAGATATCAATCTAATCGTTATTCGGTTCCTTTAGGAACTTATCGTCCAAGAGGTGATAATACGGTTTACATAGAAACCCAGGGCGAGGAACTCATTATTCGAGCAGACCTTCAAGGCGAAATACTAGCAAAGCATCCGATATGTCATGGGAAAGGTGAGTTGATAAAGAACCGTCAACACACCAGAGATCGCTCGAAAGGAATTCAAGCATATAAAGAGACTATTGTTCGTCAATTCAAAGATCAAGAAAAGGCTTTAAAATTTGTCAATGAAGTAACCCGGCAGTATCCAAGGTATGTAAGAGATCAGTTCCAAGTCATTCAATATGCCATTACTCATTTTCGCCCTCAAATAGAGGAAGCCCTGGCGGTTTGCCTAAAAGAACAGCTATGGAGTGCAAACGATTTACGTGATATTGCACAGCATTTGACCCGATTAAAGGAAGAAAAAGATGTAGAATCCCCTGCTTCTCTCGAAGCTAAAAGAAATAGCCCCGCAACAACCGCTACAGCAGTAACAAGGGATATAGAATATTACACGAAAATTATGAGAGGTGTTTCATAATGACTAGCACTGTACAACTATTACAAGAACAATTCCGCCATCTTCGGATGGTGGAAACCGCTGAAGAGCTGCCAATATTACTACGACACGCAGAGAAATCATCGTGGACTTATCAAGAGTTTTTACATGAACTTCTTATGCATGAAATGAAGAAACGCGAAGAAAAAGGGATTCAAAAGAGATTAAAGTGGGCTAGCTTTCCATATTTTAAAACACTTGATGAGTTTAATGTAGAAGAACAAATATCGCTTAGCACACGCCAATTAAATCAATTAAGTGAATTAAATTGGCTGGAACAACAATACAATCTAATTTTATTGGGACCCCCAGGCTCAGGGAAAACCCATATTTCAATTGGATTAGGAGTTGAAGCCATTCAAAAGGGATTTAAAGTAGCATTTTCAACAATGGGTGAACTCATACACTTATTAAAAACGGAAGAATATATTACAAAATCAAAATTGCGGTTAAAAAGAATAAAAGAATCGGATTTGGTGATTATTGATGATTTAATGTACATGGCAATGGATCAGAGGGAAGCAAATCTATTTTTCCACCTGGTTAACCATCTTTATGAACGTAGTTCTATTATTCTTACCTCCAATAAGGGCCCCGAAGAATGGGGTGAATTAATGGGAGACCAAGGGATTACAACAGCCATATTGGACCGATTA
>NZ_JBQHVO010000136.1:0-1491 GCF_052064465.1 Niallia sp. HCP3S3_B10
CGGTTTTGTTTCCAATTGTTGGTCGTTTGAAAGGGGATCGGTATATGGTAGAAGGACAGACCTATCATATGTCACAGCATGGTTTTTTACGGGATGTTCGTTTTAAAGTGGCTTCTCAGACTAAGGATAGAGTGTCTTTCTTATTTGAATCGGCTGGCAATTTTAAGAACATATACCCGAAAGTTTAGGTCACAGTGACGTCCCGAAATTTGTCGAAGATTGATAGGGAATTAGATTGTGTGAATGATAAACTTAAATAGCAATGATTATTGCAGATGAAATGAGCCACTTATGCGGAGTTTTGAGCCAGTCATTTAGGAGAAAAGAGCCGCCCTTTGCGGAATGGAGATCATGAATACTTGGTCAGAGTGACTACCCGAGTTTTGTCGAATCCAAAAAGTTTAGGTCACAGTGACGCTGACGCCCCGAAATTTGTCGAAGATTGATAGAGAGTTAGATTGTGTGAATGTGATGAACTGATATTGTGAAGGTAGTGTGACCGTCAAGTAAAAAGACACAATTTATGCTCATTAATTTGAAACATTTTCTTGCCCAAACATGATCGATCTATGTCTCATTCGATAACTATCTTCATTTAAATGAATGTATTTCAACTCGATGTAAAATTCTATCTAATATCGCTGTTGTAATTGCTTGGTCACCCAATAATTCTCCCATTTTTTTAGGTGCTTTATTTGATGTTAAAATGATGGATGATTGATTATATATATCATTAATCAAATGAAAAAACATATTAGCTTCTTGTTGATCCATTGCCATGAACATCAAATCATCAATAATGACTAAATCTGCATCTCGTATTCTTTTCATTCTTGTCTGAGATTTACGAGTGATTTCTTCTGTTTTTTGTTTCACAGGAATGTTTCACTTTGACTTGTCGATTGATATTCATATGGAACTGAAGAAGTTTAGGTCACAGTGACGCCCCGAAATTTGTCGAAGATTGATAGGGAATTAGATTGTGTGAATGATAAACTTAAATAGCAATGATTATTGCAGATGAAATGAGCCACTTATGCGGAGTTTTGAGCCAGTCATTCAGGAGAAAAGAGCCGCCCTTTGCGGAATGGAGATCATGAATACTTGGTCAGAGTGACTACCCAAGTTTTGTCGAATCCAAAATCATTTGTCAGTCACAAATAGCTGAGGGAGCTAAATTTGTTGCAGAAGTTATAGAATAGCTTTTTACTTTATTTAAGTTATTTTTAGCCCAAGTTCCTGCCAAAAAAACGATTTCCTGATGAGGTGTTTGGTCTATAAACACCAACAGTATTATTGTTGAACCGGTCAACAAAGTTACTAATTGAACTTAATTCTTGGTCACAGTGACGCCCCGAAATATGTCGAAGATTGATAGAGAATTAGATTGTGTGAATGATAAACTTAAATAGTAGTTGGATATTGGAGGGGGGTGGCGTTTTTCCCTTTCCAATGGCGAACCGATAATAAATTCTTGCTGCACAGTGAGGC
>NZ_JBQHVO010000137.1:0-1418 GCF_052064465.1 Niallia sp. HCP3S3_B10
TGAGTTAATTTCATAATTCGAGCTTTTAAAGAAACACAGACTTACAGAATTTTATCTCCTATAAAATTTTTAAGCTGCTTGTTGCTTACTTAACTTACGGTTAATCCTATCTGCTCCTAACTTGGAAGCATTGTAAACAAGCGTTACGAGATCAAAATGGACTTTCGCTCTTTTCCCAGTACGATAACGAACATTGTTGAGCTGGAAATAACCTTTAAGATAGGCATTTACTCGCTCAACCGCTGTACGTCGTTTAAAGATGGTTTTCCAAGTTTTTGATCCACGGGCTGGTGCGGTATATCTTCTAAGATTGGTTGTGATTTTTACTTTGTATACTTTCTGGCAAAGACCATCATTCGCTAACGGACAGTCTTTACACTCTTTTGGACGTGTATATTTTAATGTTTCATACTGATGATCAAAGCTATCGTAACGGTAAGAATGCTCTCGAACACATGTAGGGGCGAAGTGCTTATCAAATCCAATAGGTTCGGGTTCATTCCGCTTATTATAAGCAATCACAGATTGATGCCCCATTCGATGAATTTGGGTATAAATCGCTTCAAAATCATAACCTGCATCCATTGTTTGATAACGCATGGAAGGAAACAAAACGTGTTCGTGAAGTCCTTTTAATAAAGGGATTGCAGCTTTTCCATCATTTAAATTAGCGGAAGATAGAAGAGATTGAAAGATATACTGACTCTTTGTCCCTACAGCTAAATGAGCTTTGTAGCCATACCAAAAAACATTTTTTCCTTGGCTGTTTTTCTTGATTCCCCATTGAGGATCTTGAGGAATTTCAGCTCGAAGTTCATCCAGAGGAATATCTAGTTGTTCTTCTATTTTCTTGTCATAAAGTGGAAGGTTGGCTTCCTGTTCTGCTTTTTCGATAAGCCATTGTTCACGCTCTTCTTTTGATTTACGTCCACGTTTTTTCGGTTCCGATTTTGGCTGTTCTTCCTTTGGAGGTGCTGCATCTTTGGCTAGTACATGAGTGGCATCAATGGCAACTGTGTCATCCTCCACAAAGCCTTCTGAAATGGCTTGATGGAGCAGTGTTCCTTGCACATTTTCAAGAACATCGGATTCACAAAGAACAGTAATCATTCTAGAATAAGCTGCTTCTGAGGGGATAGAGTCTGAAACTAAAAACCCACAGTCGAGACGAAAGATCATGTCATATTTTAACCGTTTCACTAAATCCTTAATAAACGGAATTCGCTCCGTAATTCTAGCGATGAGCGAATAAATCATCGCTGCATAGTTTAGCCCAACAGGCCTTCCAAAACGCGATTTCTTCGTTACCACAGCGAAGATCGGTTCGATGTCAATGGTAGAAAAAACAGCTTCAAACCGTTGGGTAGGTTCTAAATGATATAATTCTTGTAGGTCAAATAGGCTTCCTTGTCGTATAA
>NZ_JBQHVO010000138.1:0-1387 GCF_052064465.1 Niallia sp. HCP3S3_B10
AGATATTTTTGAATTCAAACTCTTTGAGCTGCCTTTTTAGTATTACCGTTTTTTAGTAATGAATTTCCATCGTAAATAAGAAAAAAACCATGTTGGAAGTTCATCAACACTTGGGTCGTGTTAAGTCGGTGTTAGCGCTTTTGTTCCTAAAAATATGTTAATCAACTGTTCCAGTTCGCTTAATTTCCACCTTTATATTTGGTTTTATCTTTAGTGCTGAATATTTTTGTCTTAAATCTTCCTCAGTTAAATAGGAATATTTTCTAACACTTCTTATTTTTCTTCCGATGCCAATGGGATCCGTATTTAAATTTTTAAATTCCTCAAGTATATATCCAAATTCTTTGTTTAGGGCTTCACCAATTAGTTGCTCCATTTTGTTTAGTGAATCTTTATTTTTCACAGAAATAGATGGTTGAAATTCTAATGTTGAAACGGAAATCGTTGCATTTAAATGAACCAATTCTTCGTTCTTTATTTCAATGTTTCCTTTGTACTTTATTGGATGAAGTGTAATCTTATAAATATCACTTTTAGGAAGGTTGAGTTCGGCCATACCTCTTTTCTCTAGTTCTTCAGCAGCAATCTCTACAGTTATATCCCCTAAAAATGCCTTTTTATTTGTGAATAATTTTATGTAAAGGGTGTTTATCAACGAAATAGATCCAACAATTTTATCTTCTTTGAATAATGCAACACCATCTATAGAAGGTGCTACCCCATTTGCATTTTTTATCATGGGTAGGGTAGGATCGATACCAATTTCATATAGTGTGGTTATAAAATCATGTAAGTTGGAGTTGACTAACATTTCTTTCTTTTCGTGTTTATCCAATAGTTGATAGATATAGGATCCCATTTCGGGATATTCTTCATAGTTTTTATTTTTAATCGTCTCCTCAGCATTATCAGTAATGGCCAAAAAGATTAAATAACTGATACTGCTATCTCGTTGCATAGTATCCAGAAAAGAAGAAATTCCTACTGTTTCTGCCATATTTTTATTAAACAGTAAGGTCCTTAATTGACCAGACGTAATATCATGGCTTGTCTGTTCCTCTAGTTTTTGTCTGATTTGTTTATTAGTCGTTCCGTCGGCAGAAAGGGTTACACTTGTCTTTTCTTCTTTTCGGTCAAATTGTAACAAACTGATAGTGCCTTTGTATGTATTGTCATCAAGCAAGTCAAAACCAATAATCGTTGAAATTCCTTGCATTTCTATTATTTTTTCAGGGGCCATACATGCAGTACAAAGAAGAGAACACAGCAGAATAACAATTTTTTTCATTCTTTCAACTCCTCGTATAGTAAGTTTATAGTCCTCTTTCGAGGTAATTTCCAATTAAAATATTGTTCTTTGATAATTCTATAGATGTTAGTTCAGATA
>NZ_JBQHVO010000139.1:0-1386 GCF_052064465.1 Niallia sp. HCP3S3_B10
GGTACTGTCAATATTTTTGTGTAAATGACTTTTCAACTTCTCAAGGTAGATGATCACCTTCGTATTCAAATAGATTTGTTCGAAGTGTTGATTTGGGTGTCTAGGAAAGGGCTAGCCCTTTCCTAGACACCCAAATTTCGCGCTGGCACGTCCCGGTTAGTTTGTCGGTTCATGTAGCTGCTCAAACATCTCTTCCAACTCTGCACGTGCCTGATTGAAGCCGATGTGACAGCGTGAGGCGAAACGTTGATTGTAGTCCTCGAACTGCGTCACTAAAAAACGTTCCAGTGATTCTTCGTTCGGAAACTGTTCCTTGCGCTTTGTATATTTTTTGATTTGCTTATTGAACGACTCAATTAAATTGGTCGAGTAGATGCTTCGCCAAATTGCTTTTGGAAACTGATAAAACGTCAGTAAATACGGGTTATTTAGTAAGCCTTGTGTAACTTTTTTGTACGATTTGCTCCATTTCTCGCAGAACTGCCCAAGTGCTAGCTCAGCTGCTTCGGCGTCCTTTGCCTGGTGAATCATTTTAAAATCTTCGCAGACTTCCTTGCGATCCTCTACGCGTACTTTATGCATAATATTGCGACCGACATGAACTAAACAGACTTGATATTTTGCTTTTGGAAACACAGTGAAAACAGCGTCTGCCATGCCTTTTAAGCCGTCTGATACGAATAATAAGACGTCTTCTACACCACGGTCTTTCAGCTCTTCTAGTAGCTCTTGCCAGTTGTAAGCAGACTCTGTTGGGGCAATCGTATAAGCGAGTACCTCTTTAGAGCCGTCTTCGCGAATACCAACAGCGATATAGACAGCTTCTTTGGACACCGTATCACGACGCACGGCAATATACGTCGCATCTAAATACACGCATACGTAACGATTATGCAACGAACGGTTGTTAAATGCATCGACTGTTTCTGAAACCGCTTTTGTCATATTCGAAATCGTTTGAGGCGTATAGTGATGGCCGTACATTTTTTCGATTAACTGGGCAATTTCAGCCATCGTAATGCCTTTTTTAAACAGGTGAATCACCGTATCTTCAAGCGTATCATTCGAACGCTTATACGGAGCCACGGTCTGTTGTTTGAACTCACCATTGCGATCACGTGGAATTTGAATGGCTAAATCGCCGTACTCTGTGTGAAGCGTACGCGAATAAGACCCATTGCGTGAGTTGCCTGAATTAAAGCCAATACGGTCATATTTTTCATAATCTAGAAATTCCGTTAACTCTGTCACAAGTAGCGAGTTGATCGCCATTTCCAAGTGCGAACGAAAAACCTCGGTAATATCTTGTTTTTTTACTAGTGCATCGATAATTTCTGTTGTAAACTGATTCATAGGGAAGACCTCTTTTCTAGGATTGGTTGTGGT
>NZ_JBQHVO010000140.1:0-1250 GCF_052064465.1 Niallia sp. HCP3S3_B10
ACTCAACTTTCGCATACCAAATTAGGCAGGTAAGCTCTGATATAACTAGGCAGACCTGCAATCCATTGTGATAGTTGATTTTTAAGTAATTGTTGTGTTTGTTTATTGGTTTTCTTCAAGACATCTTGAAGAAGCTCGATTAATTGCTGCAATGCGACAGCCCAATCAAGTTCATTTACTTCATCACAAAGGTCATAAAATAAGCCACCTAATGTGCGTTCATCTGTGTGGCAACGATTTTGCCAAGATAGAATGATGTATCTAGTAAAAACTATGGTTGTATGACTGATAAGTAAGTCATAGGAGCGTCCTTGAAATTCTTTCTGTAAGCGAAGGAGCGATTTTGTCGTCTTAAAAAACACTTCAATATCCCAACGAATCCCGTAAATACGGACGATTTCTTGTTCGGAAAGAGTGCAATCTGTGCTAAGAATCGCGAGCCATTCGCTTTTCTTATTACGATTTTGAACGAACACGACTTTAACGGGTACACCGTTTTTCATCGTCGTCATGACGGAACGAAGAAGCCCTTTCTTTCCTTGAAGTGGTGACGCTAACCGATAGAGTTCTTTTAATGAAACCATTTGACCATTCATTTGATAACGTTGCTTTGCATTTTTGACCATACCAATAACGTCAAGCCCTTGTTCGACGATTGCCTGAATCAAAGGTTGTTGAGTAAACCATGTGTCCATCAACACGTAAGAGGCCTCGATTCCACTGGATAATGCCCGTTCAATCATTGATGGGATTTGATCAGGCGCAGACTGGAGAGCTTCAACACGACGCTTATAACCAGAACATCGTTTATCCATTTCTTCGTTGATTCCATTAATAGAAGAGGTTTTTGAGCTTAGTAAAGAGAAGTCAACAGGCATGAAGGTATGCCCATCTGACCAGCCTAATGTAAGCATTCGAAATCCTTTATAAAATCGCATTTTCAAGGAAGCATGATCAAAACAACGGGCAAGCAATTCCACGTTCTTACTACGATTTCGATCAAATGTAGAGTCATCAATAATAAGCACTTTCGGACGGTCCATTGATGTAAGCACACTGACCTTTTGAATGGTAGCTGTACTAAAGAATAAAAGAAATTTCCGCCAAGCAAACTTGGAATGATTTAAAAAACGATAGACGGTATCCTTACCCGGATAACGCTCGCTCTTTTTTGAAGTGACAAGGGCAAACCAATTTTTTTGATGAAAGATTAGACTAAAAACAAGCTGAAACAGATAGGCACATGAAAA
>NZ_JBQHVO010000141.1:0-1210 GCF_052064465.1 Niallia sp. HCP3S3_B10
CAGGTGGTGCATGGTTGTCGTCAGCTCGTGTCGTGAGATGTTGGGTTAAGTCCCGCAACGAGCGCAACCCTTGATCTTAGTTGCCAGCATTTAGTTGGGCACTCTAAGGTGACTGCCGGTGACAAACCGGAGGAAGGTGGGGATGACGTCAAATCATCATGCCCCTTATGACCTGGGCTACACACGTGCTACAATGGATGGTACAAAGGGCAGCAAAGCGGTGACGCCTAGCAAATCCCATAAAACCATTCTCAGTTCGGATTGTAGGCTGCAACTCGCCTACATGAAGCTGGAATCGCTAGTAATCGCGGATCAGCATGCCGCGGTGAATACGTTCCCGGGCCTTGTACACACCGCCCGTCACACCACGAGAGTTTGTAACACCCGAAGTCGGTGGGGTAACCATTTGGAGCCAGCCGCCTAAGGTGGGATAGATGATTGGGGTGAAGTCGTAACAAGGTAGCCGTATCGGAAGGTGCGGCTGGATCACCTCCTTTCTAAGGAAAATGGAATGTACATTCCATCAAAGATTGTTGACGATTTGTTGTTCAGTTTTGAGGGAGCAATTCCTCAAAAGTAGGCTTATAATAAGCCAATTGTTCCTTGAAAACTAGATTATGAATAGTAAAAACAAGAAAGAAACCGAGTAATCGCCATCTTAGATTCTCTATTTTAAATAGAAGAATTGAAATAAACTAAGGCTTTTAAGCCAATTAGTTAAGTTAGAAAGGGCGCACGGTGGATGCCTTGGCACTAGGAGCCGATGAAGGACGGGATTAACACCGATATGCTTTGGGGAGCTGTAAGTAAGCTTTGATCCAGAGATTTCCGAATGGGGAAACCCTCTATCCGTAATGGGATAGAATCTTTACCTGAATACATAGGGTACTGAAGGCAGACCCGGGGAACTGAAACATCTAAGTACCCGGAGGAAGAGAAAGCAAACGCGATTCCCTGAGTAGCGGCGAGCGAAACGGGATTAGCCCAAACCAAGAGGCTTGCCTCTTGGGGTTGTAGGACACTCTATATGGAGTTACAAAGGAACGGGGTAGACGAATCGATCTGGAAAGGTCAGTCGTAGAAGGTAAAAACCCTGTAGTCGAAACTTCGTTCCCTCTTGAGTGTATCCTGAGTACGGCGGGACACGAGAAATCCCGTCGGAAGCAGGGAGGACCATCTCCCAAGGCTAAATACTCCCTAGTGACCGATA
>NZ_JBQHVO010000143.1:0-1106 GCF_052064465.1 Niallia sp. HCP3S3_B10
TTAAAAGTAATTGTCAAGCACCTAAAGTGAGCGTTCTTAAAGCTTTGATAGACCTAAAACAAGGTCGATTTTCAAGGTGCGAAAGTTGAGTAATTAAAACAAACTTTTTCAAGAAAATGCTCTTCATTAAAATTCATTTATATAAATCTCTTTAAATATTCGCCAAATATTTTATTCATAACTTTGGGGGTATTTTCTAAATAAACATTAATTTGTTCCATATTTGATTCAAATTTATCAGCGTTTCTTTCATCTGTTGGAAAATCAGATATTCCTTTAATAATAATACATTCAACATTATTCTTCTTACAGATATAAGCAATTGCCCCCGCTTCTGTATCAGCTATTGTTATTTCGTTTTCTTTAAGCTCTAAATAGTCCTTCCACATAACTACTGCTTTATCAGCGGTGCCAATTGTTCCGGTATAAAAACCATTTCCATATTTAGACAAATCTATATCAACTATGAAAGATTGTTTAATAAAAGGCTCGATTTCTTTTACTGTGCAATCATATTGAACGGCTGCATCAGGTACAAAAATATCTAAATTACTGAACCTATCATCAATTCCTGCACATGTTCCAGCAACGATTACTTTCATTAAATTAAATTTAGAAATCATATACTGATTAGCACCAACACCATTTACTTTCCTTACACCAGTACTATAAAAAATAAGTTCGGTATCATTAATAGCTCTAATGAAATACTCCCCATAAGGATAACTAAAGCGTTCATTATCTTTTATGTCGAAATATTCCAATGTCGCTTCAAATTCCCACTTCGTTGCTATACTAATTCCTATCATCACCTTAACACCCTTCCGTCTTTACTCTGTTCACCAACAATTCGTTATCAATATGTAAATATCCTTTTTATTAACTTGCCCCGTCAGTTTACTAAGCTTATAGTAGAAAAAGAGGCTGAGACAAAAGTATTTCAACCAAAAAGATTTAAAAACGAAGTGAAATGGAGCGGAGGACGCTCGACTCCTGCGGGAAATAGAGACGCTTTAGACCCCGCAGCGCAGCGAGGAGACCACTGAAAAACTGATAGCTATTGATGATTGGTCGTAACCGCCTTTTAAACTTAGATGTGTAAATTG
>NZ_JBQHVO010000144.1:0-1037 GCF_052064465.1 Niallia sp. HCP3S3_B10
ACCAGTGTCTTGTATTTCATTTAAAAAACTTAACTAAATAATAACCCAGGCCCCATCTAAAACATAGGTGGGGTCTATTTGACGCTTACGTTCTGACAGCTTTTTTCACCTTTGACACTGTATTTTCCATTACATCTCCAGACAATTCTTCTAAGCCTTTCATCGGTAGAGTTCCATACCTTTCTTCCAAATGGGCTACCACAATGCCCACATCTCCGTTAATATTGTTTTTGGAACTCCTCCAAACGCTTCAAAGCTTTCCATCAAAAAGGATATTAGTACACTTTGTGACTTTGACATGGTTAGTCCATAAGACTTGAATCTTGAATTACCTAACACTAGTACCCCGACATTGACGTATATAATTTCCCCCTCTTTTGTTATGTATCTAATGTTCTCTTTCCAATCAAATTGTGCTTGTTCCCCGGGAGGGGTCTCAAAACGAACAACGGTCTTGTTCGCTTGAATTCTTTTTCCATCACTAAAGTATGCCTGGAATTCAGGTTTATCAGATATATAGCGTCGGAAAGATGACTGAGAACATTCTAACCCATGGTTATCTTTTAGATACTCCCATAGAATCCTCTTGTAGTAAAAGGTTTGTATAGATTCCTCTGAAAGTAGCTCAGATATAACGTTATATAAGTCATCTATTTTTGACTTTCTATTACGAGTTTTGCAAGAACTATTCCCATTTAAATATCGATCCACTGTCCTCCTATCTACACCTAATTCCCGCCCTAATCTACTTTTATTTATTTTCATATTTAGGCTCTACATTAGAAGCTTTAACTTTGGTAAATCTTCCAAACAATTAATTTCTATATCTGTACTTATATCTAGATGTACATGCATCCTCTTCACCTCAGTGTAAGTATGCATGTATGACACTAAACTGTACATTCTTATGTAATCATTTCTGTACATTATTAAATTAGCATTTATACTCGGTGTTATAAGTGAAAAATTAGGCTTTAGTTACTTCATTAAAGCGCCTGATTGTTGAAGACTAAAGTTTATATTCACCAAGAAATGCT
>NZ_JBQHVO010000145.1:0-1026 GCF_052064465.1 Niallia sp. HCP3S3_B10
ATCGTATGGATGGAACGAAGAATTCCTTTCTTGGATTGAATGGGTCCAGCTAGGCGGTATAGTTGCTTTAAAGAAACCATCTCCCCGTTTACGTTATAACGTTGTTTTGTTTCTTTGACCATACCAATTACGTCTAATCCTTGATCCACAATAGACTTTACAAGTGGTGGCAATGTAAACCAAGAATCCATAAGGACATAACTTGCATCTATCCCATTGGCTAATGCACGTTTAATCATGTCAGGAACTTGTTCAGGCTCAGTTTGTAATGCATTTTCTCGACGCTTGTATCCACAAGTACGTTTATCAATTTTTTCAGAGATACCATTGATTTGAGACTTTTTTGAACTGACTAAAGAAAAGTCAATTGGCATAAATGTATAGCCATCTGACCAGCCCAAAGTGAGCATACGAAACCCCTTAAAGAAACGCATTTTCAGGGAAGCATGATCAAAACAACGAGCGAGAAGCTCTACCTTTTTACTACGATTTCGGTCATACGCAGAATCATCGATAATCAGTACTTTTGGACGCTCTTTATTCGTAAGGCGAGTCACCTTTTGAATAGTAAAAATGCTCAACAGTAGTAAGAAACGGCGCCAATTAAAAGTTGATTGGTTTAAAAAGCGATAGACGGCATCTTTGGCTGGAAACTGATCGGCTTTCTTTGAATCAAGAAGTGAAAACCAATTTTTGTGCTGGAAAATCAAACAGAAAACAAGCTGAAATAAGTAGGAACAGCTGAAACCGAAGGATTTTTTAATTCCTGCTTGGCGCAGGTGTTTATTCATTTCAAGCTCAGAAAAAACCGAATTAAGTTCTTTTGGTAGTTGATTGTTTTGGCTATTTTGGTCTATCATATAGGGAGCACCTCTTCTGTATGGTAGTGTTTTCTCTACAATTACACTATACCAAAGAATGAGGTGTTATTTCATTTTATTAAACACTGTCAAGCAACATATTTAATAGACCATAGACGCAATACAACTAACGATTTGCACTTATTTTTTTGGTGCGAAAGTTGAG
>NZ_JBQHVO010000146.1:0-1015 GCF_052064465.1 Niallia sp. HCP3S3_B10
ACTAAAGTCTATGACTTCATTTAAATGTAACGTCATTTGCTTAAGCCCCAGATACTCTAGATTCTTTAATAATTGCTGATGATTTGTTGTTGTTACTTGATTCATTATTTATACACTTCTCCAATCGCTGCTAAGTTCTTTTTCGCTAACTCATCAATATTAGGATAGTTAGGCATAGAAACCCCTAGTGATTCCTGATAGTGGGTTTCTTGATAATTTAATTTCTTCCCACTTAAGGGATGTTGTGCGATGAGCTCCGTGTTATAATAAACCCATATTTGATCATCATACACTTGTAGTCCAACTCTCTTTCCTTGGTATTTTGCTGGTACCGAGTATTGATTCGATTTGTAAGAAATCATGTTGGAGGCATTCACTTTTACAAGCTTATGATTGATTCGATAGGAATCTCTTACTTGGACAGTTGGTAGCTGGTGTAAGAGGTTCTTTTCTTTTTTAAATTCTAATACTGGTATCTTGCCAGTCCCCTGATGTACCTCATGATTGACTCGATTACATAAATCCTGTACAAATCGGTGTAATTCTTCTAAGGTCAGTTGACCTTGATAAGCATGAATTTCATCTAATAGTTTCATCGTTGTTTCTACTTTTCCTTTTGTACGTGGTCTGCCTGCTACACAAGGTTTTACTTTAAAACCAAAGTCGTTAGCGAATTGTGCAAACTTATTATTCACTTTTCCGCTAGAAAATTCTGTTCTAGCTTCATCCATAACTGTTTTCATATTGTCCGTAATTATCTCTGAAGGCACACCACCAAGTGCTTCAAATGTTTCCGTTAAAAACGAAAACAATGTACTTTGTGATTTAGAGATACTTAGATGGAACGTGCGGAACCTTGAATAAGAAAGAACAAGAACGGCCACATTCACTTCTACCTGTTGACCATCCTTAGTATCAAATAGTATACTTTCTTTCCAATCTAGTTGTGCTTGTTTACCTGGTGCTGTTTCAAAACGAGCTGCCCCTTTGGGGGAGGCAATCTTTTTGTCCTCAT
>NZ_JBQHVO010000147.1:0-897 GCF_052064465.1 Niallia sp. HCP3S3_B10
GTTTTATAGCCGTGAAAGGCATGGTCAGCGGATTTATAACCTGTTCTCGCATCTTCATCACTGGAATAAGACGACTGTTCCTGGAAATCTTCTATTATTTCCTTTAATCCATTTACTTTTTCACGTACAGCTGGAATGTGTACGACCTTTGCCTCCTGTTCTATTACTTCTACTAATGCGGAACAATAGGCAAGCTCCTTTTCTACTTCATTCGAAGTAGGTTTGGCCGGAAATTTTTCCTTTATCGATTCATCGAACGAATAAATTAACTTTCGTACTTTTTTGGCTTTCTCTTGTAAATATTCTTTCGGTGATTTATTTCGATAACGGGAAAGGGTATGGGTGGCGTCTACGATAATCGTTTTACTCGTGATTATCTTCTTTTCCACTGCGATTTCTACTGTTTTCCCAATTAATAAGTCTAATAAAGCAATATCTTGAAGCCGCATTCTCCGAAATTTCGTTAGGGAGCTTGGATTGATCACTGGATCTTCTGGAGCCATATCTAAAAAATATTTAAAGGACATATCATACTTAGAACGTTCCACCACATCGATATCGGATAAATCAAAGATTACCTTTAAGAGTAGGTATTTAAACATACGGATTGGTGGGATAGCGTTTCTTCCATTATCCAAACAATACTTGGATGTTAGTTCCTCCAGGATAAAGGAAAAGTCAACCAAATCATTTATTTGGCGAAGCATGTTATCTTTCGGAACAACTAAATCGTAGATAAACATATATGGACTTAAGTTTAATGTCTCTTGTTTTTCAAGCATAAAATACTCCCCACCAACGTTTTTTTCCATTATATAAGAAAAAGGGGGAATATGGGGAGAAATTCCGCATATTCCCCCTTTTTTTGGGAGTTTTTCCAAATTAAATAAGAATTTA
>NZ_JBQHVO010000148.1:0-804 GCF_052064465.1 Niallia sp. HCP3S3_B10
AACAACAAATCATCAGCAATTATTAAAGAATCTAGAGTATCTGGGGCTTAAGCAAATGACGTTACATTTAAATGAAGTCATAGACTTTAGTGTAAATAATCAATTGTCCTTTAATGATACTTTGATTAAATTAACGAACTATGAAATTGATGTCCGAGAGCAAAATATGACACAGGCAATGGTGAAAGTAGGTGCATTCCCACATCGTAAAGAAATAACTGATTTCGATTTTGATTTTCAACCCTCCATTAACCGACAACAAATCTTAGATTTTTTAACGCTCCGTTTTATAGAGGAGAATGAAAATATCGTTTTCTTGGGTACAAGTGGTGTTGGAAAGACCCATTTGGCCACTTCAATCGGAATTGCCGCAGCGAAGAAACGAACTAGTACTTATTTTATTAAGTGCCATGATTTAATCCAGAATTTGAAGAAAGCACGGTTGGAAAACCGTTTAGAAAGTCGTTTAAAGCATTATGCCAAGTACAAGCTTTTAATCGTAGATGAAATTGGTTACTTGCCAATAGATGCGGAAGATGCGAAGCTCTTTTTTCAGCTCATTGACATGAGATACGAAAAGAAAAGTACGATTCTCACTACAAATGTAAATTTCAAAGAGTGGGATACAATTTTTCAAGAGACTAAACTAGCGAATGCGATTTTAGATCGTATTTTACATCACGCAACTGTCGTAACCATTGTAGGTGATTCTTATCGATTAAAGGCTCATTTAACGCAAGAAAACGAGTGATTTTGTACATCCTTACGCAAGCAAAATTGTACATATTTGTGTTGACATTTATA
>NZ_JBQHVO010000149.1:0-791 GCF_052064465.1 Niallia sp. HCP3S3_B10
CTCGGTGTTATAAGTGAAAAATTAGGCTTTAGTTACTTCATTAAAGCGCCTGATTGTTGAAGACTAAAGTTTATATTCACCAAGAAATGCTCTTATCCTAACAAATTTTATTTAGGACTTACATGTATGCCTTCACTCTCTCGCCAATCTGCGTAAAGTATACGCTTTACATTATCATATCCATTGGTAGTTAATTGGTTATCTAACCACTGTTGATCAAATCCGAGTTCATGTAAATTATCCCATAAAATTTCCCCATCTATAATTAACGATGTTGGGAGGTCTACTGGACTTTCTGGAAGATTGAGATCTTGCTTGTCTGGTTTTTGATACTTGGATTTTAATAATAAACTTATTTGCCCATTAGCTTCCAATATACCGTATTTGACTTCGCGAACTGAAAAGACATTATTTTGACGGAGTATACTCAATACTTGATTTACATCCAATTTGTTCTTTGTAAGTAACTTTCTGTCCATAACACCATCTCGAATGATGATGTTAGGATTGCCTAATAAGAGAGAACGTGTCGATTTATTTTTTAGAGTCATAAACTCTATTCCCAACATAAGAAACGTCCACAATCCGATGGCATATAAAAAATGAAAAATCCCTACCTTATCTTCATAAATGGTATTTCCTAAAAAATCTCCAAGTACTAACACAAAAACTAAGTGAAACGGGGTTAACTGATAGATGGATGTTCTGCCTGTTATGATAATGATAAAAAATAAAGTGGCAAAACCAACGATGACTTTGATCGTCAGTAAACCAATATTGACTTCTTCCAA
>NZ_JBQHVO010000150.1:0-745 GCF_052064465.1 Niallia sp. HCP3S3_B10
GAATCAAAACCACCAGTGTGAACTGGTGGTTTGCTCTGCGGCTAAAAGCCTCTCTTACCGGCCTCGGCCTTAAAGGCCCACTGAAAAGGTTTCCCTTCTGCACCACATTCACTCACCAATTCTAAAGAATTTCTTTATTTACTTCCGATTTTTCTCACCCGTGAACGGATCGAATTCTTCGAACAACGTTAGCTGATCAGCCATATAATCTTCTTTCAGCTGATTTCTTATATATTCTTGTATTTGTTTCTTATTTCTCCCCACGGTATCAACGTAGAAACCACGACACCAAAATTTCCGATTCCCATAGCGATATTTCAAATTCGCATGTCGATCAAATATCATCAGGCTACTTTTTTCCTTTTAGGTAACCCATGAACTGCGATACACTTAATTTTGGTGGAATACTAACCAACATATGGATATGATCCGGACAGGCATTTGCTTCATGTATAATGACACCTTTTCTTTCACATAGCTCTCTTATGATTTGTCCTATACTCTTTTTGTATTTGCCATAAATAATTTACCTTCTGTATTTTAGGGCAAAGACTATGTGATACTTACAATTCCATGTTGTATGTGCTAAACTGTTCATGTCCTTCATAAGGGCATACCTCCTTCTTGCGTGAGATAAAGTGGTCGGGAAACCAACTTTATCCTACCATGAAAGGAGGTTTTTTTGTTACCTCGCTATAAGCTCTCCGGAACCCCCGGCATAGCCAGGGGTTTTCGAAACCATCAA
>NZ_JBQHVO010000151.1:0-711 GCF_052064465.1 Niallia sp. HCP3S3_B10
TATGAGGCGGAAATCCGAGATAATCAGGATGATGAATTAACAGCTATAATTGTTAAAATTTTTAAAGATAGTCGGAATATTTATGGACAAAGAAAAATAAAAAAAGAACTTCAAAAGCAAGGATGGAAAGTGTCACGTCGTCGTATTGGGCGAATAATGAAAGAACAAGGACTTGTCTCCAAATATACAGTTGCCCAATACAAACCTAGAAAATCAATCGTAAATGAGTCCGAAATTGGAAATGTCTTGAATCGTGAATTTAAGCAAGACAAGGAATTGAAAGTGATTGTGAGTGATTTAACATATGTTCGAGTGAAGCAAAACTGGCATTATATTTGTGTTTTAGTAGATTTATATAATCGTGAAATTATTGGTTACAGTGCTGGCCCTAATAAGAGTGCTGGGCTAGTTCAACGTGCCTTTTCATCGGTAAAATATAACCTAAACCGCCTCGAATTATTTCACACGGATCGAGGAAGTGAGTTTAAAAATAAACTGATAGACGAGGCATTAGAGACGTTTGGTATTGCGAGATCTTTAAGTGAAAAAGGGACACCTTATGACAATGCAGTTGCCGAGGCAACCTTCAAAACTATTAAAACAGAGTTCGTTAATGGGAAGGTTTTCGATAGTCAACAAAAACTTGATCTAGAGCTATTTGATTACGTTAATTGGTTTAATAATATTCGAATTCATGGATCACTGGACTAT
>NZ_JBQHVO010000152.1:0-705 GCF_052064465.1 Niallia sp. HCP3S3_B10
CATATTGCCATGTCTGATGAACGTATTGTGACTGCCGCTGTTATTACCTCTGGAGAACAAGGAGATGGAAAGTATTTAAAAGAGCTAGTGGAAAAGACAAATGAAGCAGGAATGAAGGTAGAAACTATCTTAGGAGATACAGCATATTCTGCAAAAGAAAATTTAGAATATACCAAGGAAAATAACATGCAGCTTGTTTCAAAATTACACCCAGTAATAACCAATGGACAACCTCATCGTAAGACGGGATTTGAATTTAACAAAGATGCCGATATGTATGCCTGTCCCGCTGGTCACTTAGCCATTAAAAAAGGAAAAAAGAAACGAGAAAAAGATGAAAACAGAAATCCGCAACTAAAATATTTTTTTGATGTTGAGAAGTGTAAAGTTTGTCCATTTAAAAATGGGTGTTATAAAGAAGGAGCGAAAACAAAGTCGTTTTCCGTTACGATTAAATCCAATACTCATTTGGAACAAGAGGCATTCCAAAAGACAGAAGAATTCAAAAAAATGGCAAAAGAACGATATAAAATAGAAGCGAAAAATAATGAATTAAAGAACAGACACGGGTTGAAAAAAGCAACTTCCTCGGGTTTATTTGGTATGCAGATTCAAGGGGCCACCACCATATTTGCGGTGAATTTAAAAAGAATTCTAAAGTTAATGAACGAAAAATAAGGGGAGGAATTGAAGGATTTAGGAAAT
>NZ_JBQHVO010000153.1:0-701 GCF_052064465.1 Niallia sp. HCP3S3_B10
ATCGTTATTCCAATAAGCTTTTTTGTTAAATGTTAATTCACTTGATAAATGAAAAAAGAATCCATTTCTGATAAGGTTAAAACAACGACGAAATAACCACAGAAAGGATTCTTATAATGGCTACTTTACCGCAAATTACCCTTGATTTCAATCGCAAAATTAAATTGTCAAATGATGGAGGGGATCTGTCCTCCGATACTGGTGAATTTCTTTTTAGGGAATTCGATGAGAAAATTGGATTTTCAAAAACACTAGAAAACCATTTGAGGTTAAACGATTCTAGGGCCTATTACCTCCATTCAAACGAGAACTTATTACGTCAAAAGATTTATCAAATGATTGCGGGCTATTCCGAGGATGATGCAGCTGATCATTTAACGAAAGATCCAGTTTTCACCCAAATCATAGGAACGCCAGCGCTCGCTTCACAACCGAGTTTATCTCGTTTTTACACACGTTTTGATAAAGAGTCTATTGATCATTTAAATCAAGCAAACCAAGAATTACTTGATAAAATCCATTCATTTCGGGGGTCCGAAGCTTTATTTATCGATTTGGATTCAACCCATTCTGATACTTATGGAAATCAAGAGGATTCTTCCTACAATACGCATTATGGAACAATGGGTTTTCATCCATTGGTTGCTTTTGATGGTGCTACAGGTGACTTTCTTAAAGCGAAGCTTCGTCCCGGAAATGTA
>NZ_JBQHVO010000154.1:0-651 GCF_052064465.1 Niallia sp. HCP3S3_B10
AAAATCATAATAGACTAACTGGTGGTTATTTTGATAAAAAAGTGTTCAATTCTATCTGGCGGAAACTGTTGATTTTAGTTTAGCAGTTACAGAAGCTTCCTTACTTAACATGAGCATGTATGAAAAACTTTTAGAATACAATATAATGAAGGAAAAGGAGGAGATATTTTTATGGAGTTTTCTTTATTTTGGGTAATAAACATTTTAATAACAGTTTATTTAGTTATAGATTCAAAAAAACAAAGCAAAAACCCTGTTCTATGGGGAATCATGGGCTTTCTGTTTGGAATCATTACACTTTCTATTTACTTGATTAGAACAGATCGAAAAATTTTAGGATGGATTTTACTCGTATTAGCAATAATATTCATGCTACTATTTATCCTATTTATCATCGCCATTTTGTTTATGTCTTTTTCTTACCTTTAATTCTCTAAATTAAAACCCAAATGGTGGACATATTTTATATGTTGTCCTGATTTTGGGTTTTAGATTAACCTATTATTTTAAGTTCTTCCTTTTTTAAATCATCTATTCTATTTCTATAAAAAATTCCCCTCCCTCCCTCTATAAATATTGATTTATCAACGGTTTGAGCCGTTGTTGGGGTGTCAAAAAAATATTTTTCGACACGATTCCTAACAGAATTTA
>NZ_JBQHVO010000155.1:0-634 GCF_052064465.1 Niallia sp. HCP3S3_B10
ACCCGTTCCCATACCGAACACGGAAGTTAAGCTTCTCAGCGCCGATGGTAGTTGGGGGTTCTCCCCCTGTGAGAGTAGGACGTCGCCAGGCGCTATATATGGAGGATTAGCTCAGCTGGGAGAGCATCTGCCTTACAAGCAGAGGGTCGGCGGTTCGATCCCGTCATCCTCCACCATTATATTGGACAAACTATAATATGCCGGTTTAGCTCAATTGGTAGAGCAACTGACTTGTAATCAGTAGGTTGGGGGTTCAAGTCCTCTAGCCGGCACCATTTTATGAGCCATTAGCTCAGTTGGTAGAGCATCTGACTTTTAATCAGAGGGTCGGAGGTTCGAATCCTCCATGGCTCATCTTATTTTTGTCTGCGGGTGTGGCGGAATTGGCAGACGCACTAGACTTAGGATCTAGCGCCGCAAGGCGTGGGGGTTCGACTCCCTTCACCCGCACCAATTAAATATATGCGGAAGTAGTTCAGTGGTAGAACATCACCTTGCCAAGGTGGGGGTCGCGGGTTCGAATCCCGTCTTCCGCTCCATAAGAAACAATGCCGGGGTGGCGGAACTGGCAGACGCACAGGACTTAAAATCCTGCGGTAGGTGACTACCGTACCGGTTCGATTCCGGTCCTCGG
>NZ_JBQHVO010000156.1:0-611 GCF_052064465.1 Niallia sp. HCP3S3_B10
GAGTTAGATTGTGTGAATGTGATAAACTGAAATAGCAACTGAATATTGTGAGGGTGGTTGGTTGTTGTGCTTCTTTCCGTTTAGGAAAGGAACTCATGGTCACAGTGACGCCCCGAAGTTTGTCGAAGATTGATAGAGAATTAGATTGAGTGAATGATAAACTGAAATAGTTGGGTATTGCGAATAGACTGAGCCGGTAGTGCGGAGTTTTGAGCCACTTTTTTGGTCACTTTTCCCCGAATTTATACATGTCTACTAATAGGGGCTCACTGCACAGTGACTACCCGAGTTTTGTCGAATCCAAAATCATTTGTCAGTCACAAATAGCTGAGGTCGCTAAATTTGATGGAAAGTATGCCGTTCGTATGAATTTTGAATTTAACCCTGAATTCTATGTCACAGTGCAGCTAGATCTAAAAAGTAGACAATATAAATTCGGATTAGTTTAATAAATCTAATTAGGTTAAGCAATAGAGCACTTTCTTAGAACTCTTGGTCAGAACTCTTGGTCACAGTGACCGCCCGAAATTTGTCGAAGATTGATAGAGAGTTAGATTGTGTGAATGTGATAAACTGAAATAGCAACTGAATATTGTGAGGGTGGTTGGTTG
>NZ_JBQHVO010000157.1:0-589 GCF_052064465.1 Niallia sp. HCP3S3_B10
TAAACTTACAATATTGGAATTCCTCTGTCTTTAAATTTGAATGAAATGATTCAATCACCGCATTGTCCCAACAGTTCCCTCGTCTGGACATACTACCTACTAAATGATGTTCCTTCAAATAATTTTGAAAAGTATACGATGTATACACACTCCCCTGATCGGAGTGTATAATAACTCCTTCTGGCTGATTGCGTTTATCCAAAGCATCCTGCAGTGTATCAATTACTAATGTCGTTTGTTGATGATTATAAATCTTATAAGCTACGATTTCATTATTATACAAATCCATAATCGTAGACAGATATAATGTTTCGCTGCCATACTGGATATACGTAATGTCCGTTACCCACTTCTCATTTGGTTTACTTGCACTAAAATCACGATTAAGAATATTAGGTACAATGACTTCACTTTCTCCCTGCGATTTCCACTTGCGTTTTGGTTTCACCTTACACTGCAAATGATGCTTCTGCATAATGTTTTGAACTGTGTTCCTATTAAGATGAATATGATGTTCTCGCTTTAGAATAGCTCTAATTTTCCTATGACCATTTCTATATTTAGTAGCCTTACAGATTTCAATAATTAA
>NZ_JBQHVO010000158.1:0-559 GCF_052064465.1 Niallia sp. HCP3S3_B10
CCTGATTCTTTACGGTTATTTCTCCCCAGTCGACCTGAATTTGTTGCCCCATCGGTAGTTCCTCCACAGCTTCATGATCACGTACACGAACCACTTTTGGGATGTGGTAAATATCCCTTAATTCACTAACATACCCCCGAATAGTACTACTTCCAATTTTTATTCTAGGGTACTTTTCCTTTAACCAGTCCTCCACCTGAGCAGAAGAAATATCAGGATGTTCCTTTAGCCAACTTAATATAAGTTCACGGTGTGTATCTAACTTTTTCTCCCTACTCCCAGTTGATAACACCCACTCGGATGCTTGATTAAAATTCATGCTTAAATACTTATAAACTGTGTTTCTAGAAATCCCTAATTTTTTTGCAATAGCTGCTACTTTAAATCCTTGTTCCTTTAATTGATGAACCTTTATAAACAAATGTAACTTTTCCACCTTTCAAATCCTCCAGTAAACTATGATGACATAAAATCATAATAGACTAACTGGTGGTTATTTTGATAAAAAAGTGTTCAATTCTATCTGGCGGAAACTGTTGATTTTAGTTTAGCAGTTACA
>NZ_JBQHVO010000159.1:0-554 GCF_052064465.1 Niallia sp. HCP3S3_B10
TAGAAATGATAATTTAAATATGTACAAACGTGCTTGAATAAAGATGTACAAAATTGATTATGAATTACATACTAATATTGGGTGATTAGTATGTACATAAAGTTAAATATTGAAACAGATTTTGAGATTAAGAGTCTTTCAGATTTAGGAAAATTCAAACAAGTAATGGAGCAGTTAAAGATGAAAATTAATAAAAGTGAATTAGCTAGGGAATTAGGGGTAGATCGTAGAACAATCGATAAATATCTCAATGGGTTTATTCCAAAACGTACAAGGAAAAAGGCATCTATGCTTGATGAATATTATGAAATTATAGCCGCACTTTTATCGGAGGATTCGAAACAGAAGTTTTATTATCGGAGGGTGCTTTGGCAATATTTAAAAGATAATCATGGTCTTGATTGTTCGGCTTCTACATTTAGGGCGTATATAGCTAGAATACCAGAATTTAAAGCTTATTTTGATGAGGACAAAAAGATTGCCTCCCCCAAAGGGGCAGCTCGTTTTGAAACAGCACCAGGTAAACAAGCACAACTAGATTGGAAAGAAAGTAT
>NZ_JBQHVO010000160.1:0-535 GCF_052064465.1 Niallia sp. HCP3S3_B10
CCGCTTCCGCGCCCGGTCAAGGCTCGACACCTTGCCGGCGGATGCGACCGACTCCACAGACTTCTGATAGGCACCCCTCGGACCCCGATACTGGGGCCGTCGACCCTCCACGTCCGGCAACCGCAGCGCCGCCAGCAGCTGCTTGAGGACCGTGGCCGTCGCGTTCGCCTCACGCAGCGCCGAGTTCACGACCAAGCTGGACACTCCGTTACCGTCCGTCTCAATCGACAGCAGCACGTCATGCTTGCCACGGATCGCCGCATCCAGAGAATCGAGCCGATCCTTTGCCCGGCACGCCTCCTCCAGTTGCACCAACTGCTCCGGCGTCAGCTCGAACACGTCCGCCACGCCACGCCACAAAGCACGCCCACCATCCGCCAACGAGGCTGGACACGGGGCCGGGATATGGGGCTCGTCAGACATGCTCAACACCTCCAGCGTCGCGCCGATATGCATCTGGTGGTATCGCGCCACCAGAGAGAATGGTTTTCAGGTCCTGTAGACCGCTAGGAAGGTGTCTCGCAGTCTACAGGAT
>NZ_JBQHVO010000161.1:0-525 GCF_052064465.1 Niallia sp. HCP3S3_B10
GAATAGTTAAATATAATCCTTTTTTCTCTGTAGAGAATAGTTAGTTCGACAGGAATTTTTCTCTCTTGTATTGAAATAGTAAGTAAAAAATTATGGAGTGATACTATGCCGCACTGGACCCCAATTAAAAATGAGCCTTTTATTAATATTATGGATGACTATAGACGAGAAATTGAAAACAAAGATGCTAAAGCGACTAAAGAAATAACTAGGCAGTACGCACACAGGTTATATCAAGAGTATGAAATTTTAAGTGAACATACAGAGAATGCAGTATATGAACATCTTTCCTACTTCGATGACTTATTAGCTGGTATATCAAATATGAAACATGCAAAAAAAGACATTGGTTATTATGGGAATTTTCCAAGAACATTCAACAAAAACAAATTAAATTTAGCCAGAGTAATGAGATCTCGGTAGTTAATAAAGAGATATATAAATCTAGGTTGACTCAATGACTATTGTAGAAAAGTTTAGGTCACAGTGAAATCCCGAATAATCTTGTTTCACAGGAAAGTTTTA
>NZ_JBQHVO010000162.1:0-510 GCF_052064465.1 Niallia sp. HCP3S3_B10
TCCATCGTTCCTCTTTTTTGATAAGCTCGTACGATGTCTTTTGGAGAAGCTATTTCAAAATTTGTAACAAAAAAGGAATGGGCAAAAAGTAATTCACCAGCTGGTCGTACCGATTGGATAATCACTTTTCTTGGTTTCGACCATGACTTGGCTTGATAAGTGGCTTCTTCAAAATAGTGCTCTGTTTCTGAAACATCTCGTGGTGCAGAAGAAGGATGGTATTCTTTAGCAAGACTTTGTAATTGTAGGTTAGATTTTAATCGGATCACATATAAAACGGATTCCTTTTCACACAATTCGTACAAGGCGGGGACGGCAAACCCACTGTCTCCACGAAGGAATAAATTCGTTTCAGGGAACTTTTGGTTGTAGTGTTCAATTAATGGCTGAATAAACTCAACAATACCATTTGAAGTATATACATTTCCGGGACGAAGCTTCGCTTTAAGAAAGTCACCTGTAGCACCATCAAAAGCAACCAATGGATGAAAACCCATTGTTCCATAATGC
>NZ_JBQHVO010000163.1:0-473 GCF_052064465.1 Niallia sp. HCP3S3_B10
GAACTACCGGACCAGATTGCGGGGACAGGATTTGAACCTGCGACCTTCGGGTTATGAGCCCGACGAGCTACCAGACTGCTCCACCCCGCGATAATAATAATGGTGGAGGATGACGGGATCGAACCGCCGACCCTCTGCTTGTAAGGCAGATGCTCTCCCAGCTGAGCTAATCCTCCATAAATATGATTGATATGTAAATGGTGACCCATACGGGATTCGAACCCGTGTTACCGCCGTGAAAGGGCGGTGTCTTAACCGCTTGACCAATGGGCCATATAGAAAGTTAATGGCGGAGAGCAAGGGATTTGAACCCTTGAGACAGGGTTACCCGCCTACACGATTTCCAATCGTGCTCCTTCGGCCACTCGGACAGCTCTCCAATATGGCTCCGCAGGTAGGACTCGAACCTACGACCGTTCGGTTAACAGCCGAATGCTCTACCACTGAGCTACTGCGGAATAATATGGTATGCC
>NZ_JBQHVO010000164.1:0-464 GCF_052064465.1 Niallia sp. HCP3S3_B10
GAAGCCCATCAGCCCCTGGGCACCCGGAGCTGGACTAATTGAAAAGCGGAGGGTGCCCGTTTAGGGGCGTGTGGGGTGGAGCGACGATTCCTGAGATATAGGAAACACAGTGAACGGCAGTGAACTGATGTTGACTTATCGTAGGGTAGCGTCGTGAAGCCCATCAGCCCCTGGGCACCCGGAGCTAGACTAATTGAAAAGCGGAGGGGGCCCGTTTAGGGGCGTGTGGGGTGGAGCGATGATTCCTGAGATATAGGAAACACAGTGAACGGCAGTGAACTGATGTTGACTTATCGTAGGGAAGCGTCGGGAAGCCCATCAGCCCCTGGGCACCCGGAGCTGGACTAATTGAAAAGCGGAGGGTGCCCGTTTAGGGGCGTGTGGGGTGGAGCGACGATTCCTGAGATATAGGAAACACAGTGAACGGCAGTGAACTGATGTTGACTTATCGTAGGGTAGCGTCG
>NZ_JBQHVO010000165.1:0-425 GCF_052064465.1 Niallia sp. HCP3S3_B10
GGATGAAAATCGTCGTCAAATGATAGAAAAGTCAATAAAACAACTTAGCCCTGATACGGAAATAATCTTCATTGGATGTGGAAAAAGCTATGCAAAGGAATCGACAAATAGTAGTTACATAATAAACGACGGAGACAAAAGCGATTATGTGACAAGTTTTAAGGAGATTAAGGCATCTGTCGGCAATGTAGATGCTGTCCTCTATATGTGGCCGACCGAGGACGGGAAATGGATCACGAATCCAACTGGAATATTATACATGCTTCAAGGATTGACAGAGGCAAAGGTACAGATCGAAACGATTTTAATTGCTGGAGGATATAAAGACGAACTAGAACGCTGTCACATAGAATCGTGGATTGGAATAGGACGTTCTACTGGGTTGGTTATGCCAGGAACCAAGGTAAACATAGTCTTTGCTAACC
>NZ_JBQHVO010000166.1:0-407 GCF_052064465.1 Niallia sp. HCP3S3_B10
ATAATTCTCTAAAATAGAGAATCTAAGATGGCGATTACTCGGTTTATCTTGGTTACTTCTATTTAATGATTTAGTTTTCAAAGAACAATTTTGGTGGAGCTTAGCGGGATCGAACCGCTGACCTCCTGCGTGCAAGGCAGGCGCTCTCCCAGCTGAGCTAAAGCCCCAAAAATGGTATTTAATTTAAAATGGTGGGCCTAAATGGACTCGAACCATCGACCTCACGCTTATCAGGCGTGCGCTCTAACCAGCTGAGCTATAGGCCCATTTTATGTTCGATAAAGTAAAAAGGTTCTTGCTTTATCTATTTTTCAAGGGAATTGCTCCCTCAAAACTGAACAACAAATCGTCAACAATCTTTGATGGAATGTACATTCCATTTTCCTTAGAAAGGAGGTGATCCAGCC
>NZ_JBQHVO010000167.1:0-377 GCF_052064465.1 Niallia sp. HCP3S3_B10
CACACATCTGCACTGAAATACACAACTTCAGCTCCTATGTCTCGCAATTCTTGAAGCTTGTCCCTCTTTGACTCCAAGCTACTACGATTGACCAGGATTAATTTTGCGTGATACTTTTCTGCCAGCCAACGAGAAAAAATCATCCCAAGTCCACCGACTCCACCAGTAAGGAGGTAGACTCCTCCTTTTTTCAGAGGTACATTATTTGCTTCTTTCTTTAATTGGATAGGGCTAATCCTAGTAATCTTTCTATCATTGCCCTCATACCATACGCTTTCCGCTTTTGCTGTATGTAATTCCTTCCACATACGTTCTGCCCATTCGACAGATTTTGTTTCCTTACGGTTAGCAAAGACTATGTTTACCTTGGTTCCTGG
>NZ_JBQHVO010000168.1:0-376 GCF_052064465.1 Niallia sp. HCP3S3_B10
ATGAAGCAACTAATGAAGAGCCATCCTCGATACCGCTACATGAAAAGAGCGTTAAAAAACTACCAGGTAGAAACATTACTTCTAGAGTTGAATAGCGCAGTAGGAACAATGGATACACCAGAAGAAGAAGAAAAACTAGAGCATTTCCTCGGCTTTTTAACGCATCATCAGGAAACCATAAAAGATTACCGTAGTTGGTTACAGGAGAAAGGCGTGGACACGACAGCGTATCGTCCAATGGGAAGTGCAGAGGCAATGATGAATCAATTAGCCAAACGATTAAAGAATGGAAGAGCATGGAGCAAAAAAGGGGTCATGAGCATGGCGCGCTTGTGGATTGGATTGAAGGATGACCTATCCATCCAAACGATATATG
>NZ_JBQHVO010000169.1:0-365 GCF_052064465.1 Niallia sp. HCP3S3_B10
CGGGAACGAGCCTTTTTCACCATGGATCGGTTTCATGTAGCTCGTTCGATGAAACAGCTAATGAAGAGCCATCCCCGATTCCGCTACATGAGAAGAGCGTTAAAAAACTACCAGGTAGAAAAATTACTTCTAGAGTTGAATAGTGCAGTAGGAACAATGGATACACCAGAAGAAGAAAAACTAGCGCATTTCCTCGCCTTTTTAACGCATCATCAGGAAAACCATAAAAGATTATCGTAGTTGGTTACAGGAGAAAGGCGTGGACACGGCAGCATATCGACCAATGGGAAGTGCAGAAGCAATGATGAATCAATTAGCCAAACGATTAAAAAATGGAAGAGCATGGAGCAAAAAAGGGGTCATGA
>NZ_JBQHVO010000170.1:0-364 GCF_052064465.1 Niallia sp. HCP3S3_B10
CCTTTCTACAGAGGTAAATTCGGAACCCTCGTTCCTGCTTATATGCTTGAAATTCCCCTGTTAAAATTATATCTCCGGCATTTTCACTAACGGTTATCAAATGATCTTGATCATAAACAATTTCCTTCGGAATTCCTCCAAAGAATTGAAATGCTTTTTCATGACAACGTATGGTATCCCTAGTGGTAAAAGGTCTATCAAGCCATTCCACATATTTATAACGAGAATTAGAGAGTACAAAGGTAATAAAATATAGTTTAACAGGCTTTTTTCCCTGATTCTTTACGGTTATTTCTCCCCAGTCGACCTGAATTTGTTGCCCCATCGGTAGTTCCTCCACAGCTTCATGATCACGTACACGAAC
>NZ_JBQHVO010000171.1:0-332 GCF_052064465.1 Niallia sp. HCP3S3_B10
GCGCCATTATATTTCGGGAAGTAGCTCAGCTTGGTAGAGCACTTGGTTTGGGACCAAGGGGTCGCAGGTTCGAATCCTGTCTTCCCGACCATTATTATTATTTGGGGCCTTAGCTCAGCTGGGAGAGCGCCTGCCTTGCACGCAGGAGGTCAGCGGTTCGATCCCGCTAGGCTCCACCAAAAAATAAAAAAGTATATTGACAGTGTTTATAATAACTGTTATTATATAAAAGTTGCTTCTAATAGCAACAAACAAATTGCTCTTTGAAAACTGAACAAACAAACGTCAACAATAATCGTTTTATAACGAATGTTATAGAATGACAACAAGTA
>NZ_JBQHVO010000172.1:0-325 GCF_052064465.1 Niallia sp. HCP3S3_B10
ATCGTTTGGCTAATTGATTCATCATTGCTTCTGCACTTCCCATTGGTCGATACGCTGTCGTGTCCACGCCTTTCTCCTGTAACCAACTACGGTAATCTTTTATGGTTTCCTGATGATGCGTTAAAAAGGCGAGGAAATGCGCTAGTTTTTCTTCTTCTTCTGGTGTATCCATTGTTCCTACCGCGCTATTCAACTCTAAAAATAAGGAATCAACCTGATAATTTCTTAACGCTCTTTTCATGTAGCGATATCGAGGATGGTTTTTCATAAGCTGCTTCATCGAACGAGCGACATGAAAACGATCCATGGTGAAAAAGGCTCGTTC
>NZ_JBQHVO010000173.1:0-323 GCF_052064465.1 Niallia sp. HCP3S3_B10
ATATGTTAGTGAGTATTCCGCCAAAATTAAGTGTATCAGCATTTGTAGGATATCTAAAAGGAAAAAGTAGCTTGATGATATTTGATCGACATGCACAACTGAAATATAAATATGGAAATCGAAAATTTTGGTGTACAGGATATTATGTAGATACGGTAGGAAGAAACAAAAAGGTAATAGAAGAATATATACGTAATCAAATACAAGATGATATAGTCGCAGAACAATTAACGATAATGGAATATATTGATCCATTTACAGGGGAAGAAGTGAAGAAAAAGAAACGAAATAATTAGGAGAGAAGGCCTTTGAGGTCTGGCCAG
>NZ_JBQHVO010000174.1:0-311 GCF_052064465.1 Niallia sp. HCP3S3_B10
CGCAGGAGTCGACCGTCCTCCGCTCCATTTCACTTCATTTTTAAACCTTTTTCTAAAATATAAATACGAACGATCATGTAAACTTACCGCACAATCGTTAGTATTTATTGTTAGCTGAAATGTTTATGTCCCAGTCTCTTTTGTATGTTTTTATAAGTGTTTGTTTTTCAATAATAACAACCAATGAAGTACAATTATGTATGTGCCTTCATTGGTTAAATATTTGAGTTAATTTCATAATTCGAGCTTTTAAAGAAACACAGACTTACAGAATTTTATCTCCTATAAAATTTTTAAGCTGCTTGTTGCTT
>NZ_JBQHVO010000175.1:0-306 GCF_052064465.1 Niallia sp. HCP3S3_B10
GGTGGAAGCGTGGCGACATGTGGAGCTGACTGATACTAATAGATCGAGGACTTAACTAAAACGAAAAGCGGAAACGCCTGTTTATCGGCGTTGTAGCTGGACAATAATGATTACTCATTTCTTTCTTTACTTCATAATCTAGTTTTCAGGGAATAATTTTCTAAAATTATCCTTGAAAAAATCTCAAAAACATGTATAATAAAATATGTCTTGAGAAAAGTCTGGTGGCGATAGCGAGAAGGTCACACCCGTTCCCATACCGAACACGGAAGTTAAGCTTCTAAAGCGCCGATGGTAGTTGGGGGT
>NZ_JBQHVO010000176.1:0-305 GCF_052064465.1 Niallia sp. HCP3S3_B10
ATATAGGAAACACAGTGAACGGCAGTGAACTGATGTTGACTTATCGTAGGGTAGCGTCGTGAAGCCCATCAGCCCCTGGGCACCCGGAGCTGGACTAATTGAAAAGCGGAAGCGCCTGATTATCGTTGTACAAACTGGAGGGGGCCTGACTGAGATAAAGGAAACACGGTGAACGTTAGTGAACCGATGTTGACTTATCGTAGGGTAGCGTCGTGAAGCCCATCAGCCCCTGGGCACCCGGAGCTGGACTAATTGAAAAGCGGAGGGTGCCCGTTTAGGGGCGTGTGGGGTGGAGCGACGATTCC
>NZ_JBQHVO010000177.1:0-304 GCF_052064465.1 Niallia sp. HCP3S3_B10
TTTTCATTTATCAAGTGAATTAACATTTAACAAAAAAGTTTATTGGAATAACGATTGTAACCAATTAATGATTTTCTATGAATAATTCAGGATTAACTTAAGTTTCCCCTTCTGTGAACCTGACCTCCTACTATCCATGAAGAATTATTATTGATACACTATTGGTAAATTCAGTGACAAAGAAAGGATAAGGATAACGATGACTAAAGGGACAAATAAGGACCACCCGTGAGAACGGGTGGTTTTCTCTGCGGCTGAAAGCCTTTGTTACTGACCAAACCCTAAAGGGCTACTGAAAGGTTCG